>CBFHPD010000026.1:0-1176 GCA_965657495.1 uncultured Flavobacteriales bacterium | reverse complement strand
TGGCTCACAAGCTCCAACCCGACCCTCAACGAACGCGCCTTCCTTCGAAAGCGGGTGCAAATGTACTGCATGCCAAGCACTACTTTCGACGATTTCCAGAAACTTTTTTTGAAAGAATTTGTACCGCACTATGAATGCGCACGTTAGCGCATCCGGATCCATCGGTAGATGATGGGAATGACAAAGAGGTTGAGCACCGTAGCGCTCAGGAGGCCGCCGAGGATGACGGTGGCCATCGGGCTCTGGATCTCGTTGCCGGAGGCCTCGCCGTTGAGGGCGAGCGGAATCAGGGCGAGGGCCGTGGAGAGCGCGGTCATCAGGATGGGATTGAGGCGGTCGGCTGCACCTTGAAGGAGGAGCGCGTTGCCGGTCAGGGAAGAGGTTTGGCCCAAATCCTCGTACCGGCTCACGAGCAACAGCCCATTCCGCGTGGCAATGCCGAACAAACTGATGAACCCGATGACCGCTGCGATGCTCACCGAACCGCTCGTCCAAGCCACCGCCGCAATGCCCCCGATGAGCGCAAGTGGCAGGTTGAGGAGGACGATGCTCGCGAGCGCCCAGTTGCGGAACTCCATATATAGGAGGAGGAAGATGACCAAGATGGCGAGGACGGCGGACCAGCGGAGGAGGCCAGCGGCGCGTTCTGCGCTTTCGAACTGGCCGCCGAGTTCGACGCGGTAGCCGGGCGGGAGGTCGAGGGCAGTCGCGAGGGTGGATTTGATTTCGGTGACGGCGGACCCGAGGTCCCGGCCGGCGAGGTTGACGGCGATGACGGCCTTGCGTTGCACGTTTTCGCGCGAGACCGTGAAGGCGGCGCTCCGGGATTCCACGTCGGCGACGGTGATCAGGGGGACGGATCCGCCGCTGGGCAGGGTGATGTTCAGGGAGCGGATGGCGTCGGCGGATTGCCGGAAGGCCGGGGCGAGGCGGACCACGATGGCGGCGCGGCGCCGGCTGCCGAGGAAGGCCTCACCGGCTTCGGAGCCGCCGAGGGCCGCTTCCACGAAGTGCCCCAAGTCCCGCACGGTCAGGCCGTAGGCTGCGAGCTGCTCCAGGCGCGGCGTGATGCGCAGCTCGGGCACTTCCATCATCGGTTCGGGCGTCACGTCCGCTAGGCCCTCGATGCCCTCCAGGGCGCGCACAGCGGAGCGCGACAGGGCTTGGAGGGTGGGC
>CBFHPD010000025.1:0-13415 GCA_965657495.1 uncultured Flavobacteriales bacterium | reverse complement strand
CGCGCCGTCATACGGCAGGCACGTGGCCATCCGCTCCGGCTCTTCGTTCGGCACGTCATCGGTGATGGTGCCGTCGATGTCGATGAGGTAGTTCTTGACGCCTTCCGGCAGTTGAGGGCTGGCTGCTGCGCCCGCCGCATCGCGCAATGGATTCAACTCCATGGGTACATTCAATTGAAAGTGAACCCGGGATCATTGCCCGAAAAAGCAAAGGTCGGCCCTGCGGCCATGCAAATCAATACGCCCGATCGCTCCGTCCTTCCATGTAGTACACGAACGCCCGGTTCACCACCTTGTGCCCGCCGGGCGTGGGGAAGTTGCCCGAGAAGTACCAATCGCCGGTGTGCGAAGGGCACGCCTTGTGCAAGTTGGCCAGCGGCTGGAAGATGATCTTCACCTCGGCCTTCATGCCTTCCGGCGTGAGCAGCTCGGACACCTTGTTGCTGATTTCCTCTTCGGTGAACGGCGCGTAGATGGCCTTGACTTGGTTTGTGTTCTCCTCTTTCGGCAGCGCGATTTGGGCTTTGCAGCGCGCGTAGGTCTCGTCCAAAATGTGGTCCAACCCACGCTCCCGGATCAAGGCCACTGCCGCCTGGAACGCGATGAAGTCGCCCAACTTCGCCATGTCGATGCCGTAGCAATCCGGGTAGCGGATTTGCGGGGCGCTCGACACGACCACGATGCGTTTGGGCTCGAGTCGGTCGAGGATGCGCAGGATGGAGCGCTTGAGCGTCGTCCCGCGCACGATGCTGTCGTCGATGACCACGAGGTTGTCCACCCCGGGCTCGACCGTGCCGTAGGTGATGTCGTAGACGTGGGCCACGAGGTCGTCGCGGCTCTTGTCCTCGGTGATGAATGTGCGCAGCTTCGCATCCTTGATGGCAATCTTCTCAATGCGAGGACGTTCAGTCAAAATTGAACGAACCTCGTCGGCATCGGCCCCGTCTCCAAGGCCGAGGATGCGGGAGATTTTCGATTGGTTCAGGTAGTCCTCCAGCCCCTTGATCAGCCCGTAGAAACTGACTTCGGCGGTGTTGGGAATGAAGCTCGTGACCGTGTGGTCGAGGTCGTGTTCGACGGCCTCCATGACCTTCGGCACAATGAGCCGCCCGAGTTCTTTGCGCTCTTCGTAGATGTCGCGGTCGTTTCCTCGGCTGAAGTAGATCCGCTCGAAGCTGCAGGCCGTGCGCGGGGCCTCGGGCCGAACGCGGACGCACGATGACTCGCCGTTGCGCTTGACGATGAGGGCGTGTCCGGGCTTGAGTTCGGTGACGGCGTCGGTCGGCACGTTGAACGCGGTTTGGATCACCGGCCGCTCGCTCGCCACCACAACCACTTCGTCGTCCTCGTACCAAAACGCCGGGCGGATGCCATTGGGATCGCGCATCACAAACGCGTCGCCATGCCCCACCATCCCACACATCACGTAACCGCCATCGAGCGAATTCGCCGCCCGCGTGAGCACGTGTTCCAAGTCCAACGACTCCCCAATCCGCGGCGAAATGTCGCGCTTCTCCAGCCCCTGCTCCTTGAACGTGTCGTACAGCCGCTGGTTCTCCTCGTCGAGGAAGTGCCCGATGCGTTCGAGCACCGTGACGGTGTCTGCCATTTCCTTTGGGTGCTGGCCGAGGGCTACGAGCTTGGCGAACAGCTCGTCGGTGTTGGTCATGTTGAAGTTGCCGGCTACGACCAAGTTCCGGGTGCGCCAGTTGTTCTGCCGCAGGAAGGGGTGGCAGTTTTCAACTTCGTTCTTGCCGAAGGTGCCGTAGCGCAGGTGGGCCAGGAAGACCTCGCCGGTGAAGGCGTGGTTGCGTTGGAGTGCTTCGGCATCCTGCAACTGCTCAGTGGGCAGGCCTTCGAAGCGGGTCATGACGCGTTGGAAGATGTCCTGGATGGGCCGCGGATCGACGCTCCGGACGCGGCTGATGTACCGGTGACCGGGTTCCACGTCGAGCTTGATGTTCGCCAGTCCGGCGCCGTCTTGCCCGCGGTTGTGCTGCTTTTCCATCAGCAGGTACATCTTGTTGAGGCCGTAGAACGCGGTCCCGTATTTGTCGATGTAATGCTGGAGGGGCTTTTTGAGGCGAAGCAGCGCGATGCCGCATTCGTGTTGGAGGAAATCGCTCATGTGGGGGCTGTGAAGGCGCGGTGGTTTGCAGGCCAAATTTACACCGCCCCCGCCCTCATTCGCCCCCCATCGACCGGTTCCCTTGCAACCCCCCGGTGTGGAGGACGCAAATACGGGAGCCCGGGTGCATTCCGGGGTGGCGCTGGGCCGGTGGACGGGCCAATTCGGTGCGGAGGCGCGAGATGAGTTTCGCGGTGTAGATCCGGTCGAGGGGGATGTGGGTTTGGTCCTCCCATTCGCGCCAATCTGCGCGCACCCGCTCATCGAGCTTCCCGAACCCTCCGGCGTGCGCATCCGTCCACCACG
Source organism: uncultured Flavobacteriales bacterium (assembly GCA_965657495.1). GTDB lineage: Bacteria > Bacteroidota > Bacteroidia > Flavobacteriales_D > Sanyastnellaceae > JALQTD01. Next base: position 10,981 of record CBFHPD010000025.1, on the reverse strand, counting down.
TCACCGGCGCGAGCAACTCCGCCGCCCATTCCGCGTCGCCGATGGCCCACTCGAGCAGCCGTGCCACCGCCGGCCCGTGGTCCACCCCCTTCAGCGCGCTCACCCCCACCAGCGGCACCGCTCCGCCCGTTCGCAGCGCCAGCCCGCCCAATGTCGTCCCGGTTCCCGCCGCGACCACCACCGCATCCCACGCCTCCCCCGGCTCGATCATTCCCTGGCACCCCTGCAACCCCAGCACGTTCGCGCCCCCCTCCGGCACCACCCACGGCCGCCCGAACCGGTCGCGCAACCCCGCGAGGTACGCCTCCTCCCCGCGCTCGGCGTACTCGGCCCGGCTCACGCAAACGAGCTCCATCCCGGCCTCTCGGCAATCCCGCATCGTCGGCGTCTCCACCTCCCCGCCGCGCACCACGCCGATCGTCCGCACCCCGGCCTCCCGCCCCGCCAACGCTGCAGCATGCAAGTGATTCGACCACGGACCGCCAAAGGTCAGCAGCGCCCGGGACGGCAGCGCCAACGCCCGCTCCATGTTCAGCGCCAGCTTGAACCGCTTGTTGCCGCCCACCCGATCGAAGCGCCGAACGGTCACCTCGACCCCCGCCCGTTCCGCCGGTTTCCACTGTACGCGCTCGTCCAACATGGTGCAAAGGTGCGGTGGGCGTGAACATTTTGGCCCTCGAGAAGGTTGAAACCGGGTAAATTTGCCGCCATGCCCAAGGAATTGGAGCCACAGGATTTCTATACCACCCCCGAAGGGTACATCGTGTTCACCGAGGCCTATCACCTCAAGCGTGGACGCTGCTGCCAATGCGGGTGCAAGCACTGTCCTTACGGCTACGACAAGCGCACGGGCAAATTCAAAACGAAATGAACGTTTCCTTCCAAGACGAGATTCGCAACGGCCTGCAAGGGCCCCTGCCCCCCGCCCGCAAGCGCAACCCCGAAGTCAGCCATGCGCCTGTGCGGAAGGACATCCTGACGCCGGCAGAAAAGGAGCTCGCGCTGCACAACGCGCTCCGCTACTTCCCGACGGAACACCACGCCGTCCTGGCGCCGGAATTCGCAGAAGAACTGCGGGCTTACGGCCGCATCTACATGTACCGCTTCATGCCGCAGGCGCCCATGCATGCGCGGCCCATTGAGGAATACCCCGCGCAATGCCGCCAAGCGGCGTCCATCATGCTGATGATCCAGAACAACTTGGATCCGGCAGTGGCCCAACACCCGGAGGAGCTCATCACCTACGGTGGCAACGGGGCGGTGTTCCAAAACTGGGCGCAATACTGCCTCGCCATGCAGTACTTGAGCGAGATGACCGAGGAGCAAACGCTCGTCATGTACAGCGGCCACCCGATGGGACTCTTCCCGTCGCACGCCGATGCGCCGCGCGTGGTGGTGACGAACGGGATGGTGATTCCGAATTACAGCCAGCCGGACGATTGGGAGCGGATGAACGCCTTGGGCGTGAGCCAGTATGGCCAAATGACCGCCGGCTCCTACATGTACATCGGCCCACAAGGCATCGTGCACGGAACCACCATCACGGTCCTCAACGCGGTCCGCCTCAACGACAAGGACGGCAGCGGCCCGGCCGGCAAGCTCTTCGTGACGGCTGGCCTTGGCGGCATGAGCGGCGCCCAGCCCAAGGCGGGCAACATTGCGGGCGTGGTCAGTGTCACCGCCGAAGTCAACCCCGCTGCCGCCTACAAGCGGCACGAGCAAGGCTGGGTCGACCACGTCATCACCGACGTGGCAGAACTCGTCGAACGCGTCGGCGCTTCGGTGGCCGCGAAGGAGGCTGTTTCGTACGCCTACCTCGGCAACGTCGTGGAGGTGTGGGAAGCGTTCGATGCCGCCGGCCTCTTCGTCGACCTCGGCTCGGACCAAACCTCCCTGCACAACCCGTGGGCGGGCGGGTACTACCCCGTCGGCATGGACTTCGACACCGCCAACGAAATGATGGCGAAGGACCCCGCCGCCTTCCGCGAGGCCGTTCAATCTTCATTGAAACGCCATGCGGCGGCCGTCAACCGCCACACCGCCAAGGGCACGTACTTCTTCGATTACGGGAACGCCTTCCTGCTCGAAGCGTCCCGCGCCGGGGCCGACATCATGGCCTCGGACGGAGCGCACTTCAAGTACCCCAGTTATGTGCAGGACATCATGGGCCCGATGTGCTTCGATTACGGGTTTGGGCCGTTCCGTTGGGTGTGCGCGAGCGGTGATCCGGCCGACCTCGACCTCACCGATGCCATTGCGTGCGAGGTGCTCGAGGAGATGATGGCCGAATCGCCGGCTGAAATCCAGCAGCAAATGGCCGACAACATCCGGTGGATCAAAGGAGCGAAGGCGAACAAGCTCGTGGTGGGATCGCAAGCGCGGATCCTGTACGCCGATGCCGAAGGGCGGATGCGCATTGCCAAGGCCTTCAACGATGCGATTGCGGAGGGCCGGCTGAAGGGGCCCGTGGTCCTCGGGCGCGACCACCACGACGTCAGCGGCACGGACTCGCCGTACCGGGAGACTTCGAACATCTACGACGGGTCGGCCTTCACGGCGGACATGGCGGTGCACAACTTCGTGGGGGACGGCTTCCGCGGGGCGACCTGGATCAGCTTGCACAACGGCGGGGGCGTCGGTTGGGGCGAGGTGATGAACGGCGGGTTTGGGATGCTCATCGATGGCAGCGCGGACAGCGAGCGCCGGCTCACGAGCATGCTGCACTGGGACGTGAACAACGGCATTGCGCGCCGGAGCTGGGCGCGGAACGAAGGCGCGGAGTGGGCAATCGCGCGGGCGATGGAGCGCGAACCGCGCCTGAAGGTCACGGTGGCGCAGCACGCGGACGAGGCCACGGTCAAGGCCGCGTTGAAATAAATGTAACGACACGGAAACGATTTAACGCGTTTTTTGTTTCCTGAGTAGTGCTGCAGCGTAATTTTGCGGCCGCAATGCAAGAGGAAACCCCAAATAGCGCCGATCAAAGCCGGGAGCACGCGCTCCTGAATCAGGTCATTCGCGTGTTCATGCGCCTGGGAATCAAGGCGGTGAACATGGACGATGTGGCGCGGCATTTGGGCGTTTCGAAGAAGACGCTGTACAAGTACTTCAAGGACAAGCGGGATTTGGTGACGCGCTCGCTGAATCAGCTCATCGACGAGACGGATCGCATGATGCACGGCATGAAGGACGTGCCGGGCAATGCCATCGATGCCGAGCTCGCCATGATGCGATACGTCCGAAAAATGCTGGCGGAGCAGCACCCGAGCGTCCTGTTCGACCTGCAGAAGTATTACGCCACCGTGTGGGCCGAGGTGACGAAGCGGCGGGAAGCCATCGTTTACACGACGGCTGAGGAGAACTTGCGCCGTGGCCAGGAAGAGGGCGTGTACCGGCGGGACTTCGACCCCCGCATCGTGGCGCGCTTCATGGTGGCCATCGCCGACACGAGCAAGAACGCCCAAACCACCCTCGCGCTCGGCAAGTCGCTGAGCGAGGTCTATTTCGAATCATTTCAATACCACATCCGCGGCATCGCCAGTCCCAAGGGGTTGACCTACCTCGAGGAGAAGCTCGCCGCAGAATTCCAGTCCGAATGAAGCAACTGTTGACCGCGGCATGCGTGGCATGGGGGGTTGCGGCCTCCGCCCAAGCTCCGATGAAAATGAGCCTGAAGGAGGCGCAGGATTTGGCCTTGCAACATGCGTATGCGATGCAGTACGCGCTGCTCGATCAGCAGGTGGCGCAGCGCGATGTGAAGGAGCTTACGGCGACGGGTTTGCCGCAATTGACGCTGCAAGCCGATTATTCAAATTACATTGACATTCCGACGCAGGTGGTGCCGGCGGACGCCTTTGGGTTCCCGGATTACTTGACGGAATTCCTCGGCGGGGTGTCGGCGGCTACGGGGGTGCCGATCAATGCGCCGGCGCCGGATCCGGACGGGTTGAGCGAGCTGCAGTTTGGCAACCAGCACACAGCGAATGTGGGGGTGCAGGCGTCGCAGCTGGTGTTCAGCGGGTCGTACTTCGTGGGGTTGCAGGCCGCGCGGTTGTACGCGGGTTCGCGGGAGCAGGCCATCGAGCGGACGGCGGATGAGGTGCGGAAGGCGGTGGCCGAGGCGTACGTAGCGGTGTTGGGGGCGGAGGCGAATGCGGCCGTCTTGGAGGAGGCGCTGGAGCTGGTGCGGGCGTCGCGGCGGGAGATGGAGGCGATGCTGGACGCGGGATTTGTGGACGCGATGGGGGTGGACCAAATCGCGCTCGCCGTGATGGATTTGGAACAGGATTTGGCCTATGCCCAAACCCAGGCCCAGCTGGTCCGTTCGCTGCTGCGCTTCCAAATCGGCCTCGATCCGCAGGCCCAAATCGAGCTGACCGATGCCCTCGATGTCCTCATCGCGGCCGAAAGCGGCACCGAGCTCCTCAGCCGTCCGTTCCAGCCGGACGCCCTGCCCAGCCTGCAGGAACAGCGCTCGTACGTCGGCCTCGCGGAACTTGACGTGAAGAACAAACAAGCGGAGGCCCTGCCCAACATTGCGGCCTTTTACACCTTCCAGAAAAACGCGCAACGCTCCGAATTCGACCTCTTCCAATCCGGAGGAAGCTGGTTCGACGTCCAGCTCGCGGGCGTCAACTTCAGCATGCCCCTCTGGACGAGTTTCGGCGGAAAGCAGCGCGTGGAAAAGGCGCGCCTCGCGCTGATCCGCGCCGAAACGGGCTACGCCCAACTCGAAGACGCCGCCCGCCTCGAACTCGAGACCGCGCAAGCCGAGTTCGCCGACGCACAGGCCCGCGTGAACAACCGCACCCGCGCCGTGGACCTCGCGCGCTCCATCTACGATCGCACCGACAAAGGCGTCCGCGAAGGCGTCAACTCTAGCTTCGAGCTGAACGACGCCCGCAACGGCCTGCTCGAGGCCCAAGGCGGCCTCATCGGCGCACAACTCGCCTTCCTGAATGCACGCATCCGCCTGCAATCGGCCCTTTCTGAATTCGAATGAACCTCCTAAGTCAAACTGACATGCAACGAATTGTAATCCCTTTCCTCGCGGCCCTCGTGGCGGCGGGTTGCGGTGGTGGCGAGGCCGCGCCGGAACAGGCGGCTGAAACCCGCGATTTGCGGGCGAGTGTGACCGTTCGGAAGCTCATGCCGCAGCCGTTTGAGCACCGGTTCGCGGTGCAAGGCAACGTGGAGACGGACCGCAACGCGCTGGTGACGGCGGAGTTTTCGGGCTTGGTTGAGGACATCCTCGTGGAGGAAGGCAGCCGCGTCCGGGAGGGACAGGCCCTCATCCGCCTCAACACCGACATGATCGACCGCTCCGAGTCGGAGCTTCAAACGCAATTGAACCTTGCGACAGATCTCTTCGACCGGCAGCAGCGGCTGTGGAACGAGGGCATCGGCTCGGAGGTGGAATTCCTGCAGTTGAAGGCCCAAAAGGAGGCACTGGAAAAGAGCCTCGCCACCTTGAGCGAGCAGCGCGACATGGCCGTAGTGCGGGCGCCGTTCAGCGGCATCCTCGACCGGGTGTTCACCAAGCGGGGCGAACTCGCCGCGCCAGGCGTGCCGATGGCACGGGTCATCGACCTCGACGGGATGTACGTGCGGGCGATGGTGAGCGACCACTACGCGGGTGCCTTGCACACCGGCATGCCGGCGGTGGTGGCCGTGGAGGGCGTGGAGGAAGTGGCGACCTCCGTCGGTCGGGTGGGTTCGTTCATCAACCCGGCGAACCGCACGATTGAAATCACCATCCCGTTGCCGGATGGCAGCGCCTTTTTACCGAACATGTTTGCGAACGTGTGGTTGCAGGATTTGGCCTTGGACAGCGCCGTGGTGTTGCCGAGCTCGCTGGTGCAGCAAGACGTGAGCGGGCGCGATTTTGTGTTCGTTGTGGACGGCGCAGGGACCGCGGAGAAGCGGGTGATTGAATTGGGGGTGAGCAGTGGCGATGAGGTGTTGGTGGAGCGGGGTTTGGCCTGGAACGAGCAAGTGGTCGAAAAGGGCGCCAGCCGCATCGTCGCCGGTGAATCCGTACGAATCCTCGAACCCTAAGCCATGTCGGAGCCATCCAACCTCAACAAGCTGCGGGAATTTGGTCTGACGACGTGGAGCATCACAAACCGGACCACGGTGTTTGTGCTCATCGCGATCATCACGCTCAGCGGGATTTCCAGCTACATCACGGTGCCGAAGGAGAGTTTTCCGGAGGTCATCATCCCGGAGATTTACATCGGCACGGCCTATCCAGGCAACAGCCCGACCAACATCGAAAAGCTCATCACGCGGCCGCTCGAGAAGGAAATCAACACCATCACGGGCGTCGATGAAATCACGTCCACTTCGATCCAAGGCTACAGCGCCATCGACGTGAAGTTCGATTTCGACGTGTCGCCTTCCGAGGCGCTGCGCAAGGTGAAGGATGCGGTGGACAAGGCGAAGGCGGACCCGGAATTTCCGGACGACTTGCCCGCTGAGCCCAACGTCTTTGAGCTGAATTTCAGCGAGTTGCTCCCGGTGATGAACGTCAACCTCTCCGGCGATTACACCCTCGACGACCTGAAGCGTTACGCCGAGCGGCTCGAGGAAGAAATCGAGGAGCTGCCGGAGATTTCGAAGGTGGACATCCGCGGGGTGATGGACAAGGAGGTGGAGATCGAGGTCGACCACCTGCGGGCGGAGGCCATGCAGGTCAGCTTCAACGACATCGCCGGCGCCATCGCCCAAGAAAACGTGACGATTTCGGGCGGGGATTTGCTCGTCGACAACGCCCGCCGGACGGTGCAGGTCGTCGGGGACTTCCGGAGCATGGAAGAAATCGAGTCCGTCATCGTCAAGAGCGAGCGGGACAGCCCGATTTTCCTGCGGGATGTGGCCGATGTGCGCTTCGTTGAGCAGGAAAAGACCAGCTACGCCCGGGAGTACGGCAATCCGGTGGTGACGCTCGACATCATCAAGCGCGCCGGGGAAAACCTGATCGCTGCCTCGGACGGCATCAACGCCATCATCGCCGATGCGGAGGAGGACTACCTCCCGCGCAACCTCAACGTCTCCATCACCAACGACCAATCCGACCAGACCCGCACCCAGGTGGAAGAACTCCAAAACTCCATCATCTTCGGGGTGCTCCTCGTGGTGGGCGTGTTGCTCTTCTTCCTCGGCCTGCGCAACGCCCTGTTCGTCGGGGTGGCCATTCCGCTGTCGATGTTCATGTCGTTCATGATCTTGACGGCCCTCGGGGTGACCTTCAACACGATGGTGCTGTTCTCGCTCGTCCTCGCGCTGGGGATGCTCGTGGACAATGGAATCGTGGTGGTGGAGAACGTGTACCGGCTCATGGATGAGGGAATGAACCCGCTCAAGGCGGCCAAATACGGGGTCGGCGAAGTGGCGTGGCCCATCATCGCTTCGACGGCAACGACGCTGGCGGCCTTCATGCCGCTCGCGATTTGGCCTGGCCTGATCGGGGAATTCATGAAGTACTTGCCCATCACGCTCATCATCGTCTTGAGTTCGTCGCTCTTCGTGGCGCTCGTCATCAACCCGGTTCTCACGTCGATCTTCATGAAAGTGGGCGAGGAGACCGTGAACCGCCGCCGCACGTGGATCGTCAGCGGCATCCTCATCGCGGTGGGCGCTGCCTTCCTCGCGCTCGAAGCGACTGGATTTGGGAACATCTTGTTGCTCGCGGGGGTGCTCGGTTTGGCGAACACCTACTTGCTGTATCCGGCGACGCTGTGGTTCCAAAACGCGTTCTTGCCTCGGCTGGAGCGGGTTTACGAGCGTTTCTTGCGGTTTGCCCTTGCGGGGGCCAAACCCTGGGTCTTCTTCTTTGGAACAGTCGGATTATTTGTGGTTTCGGTGGCGCTCCTCGCCGTTTTCCCGCCCAAAGTGGAGTTCTTCCCATCGAACGAGCCCCAACTCCTGAACGTCTTCATTTCCAAGCCCATCGGCACGGACATCGAAGAGACGAACCGGGTGGCGCGCGAAATCGAAGGCATCGTCATGGAATTCGTGGAGGAGGAGCAGTGGAAGCGGCCCCACCCGGTGACCGGCGAACCCGAGTCGTACATGGTGAACTCCATCATCGGCCAGGTCGGCAACGGCACGAGCGATCCCAACGAGGGCCCGTCCCTCGGGAACACGCCGCACAAGGCACGGATCGCCATCAACTTCGTGAAGTTCCAGGAGCGGCGTGGGCAGAGCACGAGCCTGATGCTGAGTGCGCTGCGCGATCGGTTGGCCCAATACCCCGACGCGGAGGTCATCGTGACGAAGAACTCCGACGGCCCGCCGCAAGGCCCGCCCATCAACATCGAAATCGTGGGCGACGACTACGACCAAGTCCTGACGGCCGCTACCAACGTGCGCCAATTCCTGCGCAACAAGGCCTTCGCGGGCGTTGAAGAGCTCAAGATGGACGTGGACAAGCAAAAGCCGGAACTGCCCATCGTCATCGACCGCCAAAAGGCACAGCGCTTCGGCCTCTCGACCCAAAACATCGGCTACACCATGCGGACCGCCCTCTTCGGCCGCGAAGTGAGCACCTACAAGGACGGTGAGGACGACTACCCCATCAACGTGCGCTTCAAGGAAGGTTTCCGGAACGACCTGGACGCGCTCATGAACCAGAAGGTCATTTTCCGCAGCGCTTCCGATGGCCAAATCAAGGAAGTGCCCATCAGCGCCGTCGCCACCGCCGAGCGCAGCACGACGTTCTCCAGCGTGAAGCGGAAGGACCTCGACCGCGTCATCACCATCAGCTCGAACGTTCTCGAGGGCGCCAACGCGAACGCCATCGTGGCGGACATGAAGGCGGCCCTCGCCGACTACGACATGCCGCGCGGCGTCGAATGGCGCTTCACCGGCCAGCAGGAAGAACAGGCCGAGGAACTCGCCTTCCTCTCCAAGGCCCTCCTCATCGCGCTCTTCCTCATCATCCTCATCATCGTGGCCCAGTTCAACTCCATCACCACGCCGTTCATCATCGGCTTCAGCGTGTTCTTCTCGCTCATCGGGGTGTTGCTTGGGCTGGTGATTTTCCAAATGGACTTTGTGATCATCATGACCATGATCGGCATCATCTCGCTCGCCGGGGTGGTGGTGAACAACGCCATCGTCCTGGTGGACTACACCGACCTGCTGCGCGCCCGCAAGCGGGAGGAGCTGGGCGAAGAGGTGCGCTTGCCCTTTACCGACGTGGTGGAGTCCATCGTGATGGGGGGCAAGACGCGTTTGCGCCCGGTGTTGCTCACAGCGATCACGACCGTGCTGGGTTTGCTGCCCTTGGCCATCGGCTTGAACATCGATTTCGTGCGGCTCATCACCGAATACGATCCGCACATTTACGTGGGCGGGGACAACAACGTGTTCTGGAAGCCGATGAGCTGGGCGATCATTTACGGTTTGACGTTCGCCACGTTCTTGACGCTGGTCATCGTGCCCATCATGTACTGGTGGATTGAGCGGATGAAGTACCGGTACGCGTACCGGGCGCTTTAACCGCCGCGGTGGATGCGGGCGACGCGGGCGGGGATGCGCGCGATGAGCTCGTAGGGAATGGTGCCGGCTGCGCGGGCGACCTCTTCGATGGGGGGGTGCTGGCCAAACAGCGTGACCGCGTCCCCCGCGTCCACCCCTTCCACCTCCGTCACGTCCACCAGGGTCATGTCCATGCACACCTTGCCCACCACCGGCACGAGCTGACCGCGCACGGCCACCCGGCCGTTCCCGTTGCTCAGGTGCCGCGGGTACCCGTCGGCGTACCCCACGGGCAAGACGGCAATGCGCCGGTCGTGATCGGCGGCATCGGTCGTCCCATATCCGACGCCCTCGCCTGCCGGCACCGTCCGGATTTGGCTGACCGTCGTGGCAAAGGTTAGCGCCGGCACCCGCGGCACCTCGCTTTGGACCCCAAACATCCCAATCCCCACCCGGGCGTACTCCAACGCCTGCTCCGGAAACCGCGCAATCCCCGCCGAATTCAGGATGTGGCGCCCCATCGGGTGGGCCGCCCGGTCCGTCCCCGCGCGCAGCACATCGGCCATCCGGTGAAAGCGCTCGAACTGCAGCCGCGTGAACCCGTCCGCCTCCGCATCGTCCGCCGAGGCCAAATGCGACAGCACCGTCTCCACGCGCACCGCTGCCCCCTCCAACGCCTCCAGCAACCCCGGCACTTCGGCCGCTGTGAAGCCCACCCGGTGCATTCCCGTGTCCAACTTCACGTGCACCGGCCACGGTTCATCGACCGCCGCCAGAAAAGCCGCCAAGTGCGCCGGCCCGATGATTTCCGGCTCGAGCCGGTGCGCCAGCAAGGCCTCGAACGTGGCCGGGTCGGGGTTAAGCACCACAATCGGCAAGGAAATGCCGTGCCGCCGCAGCTCCACGCCCTCCTCCGTGCAAGCGACGGCGAGGTGGCTCACCCCCAGCGACTCGAGCGCCCGGGCGAGGGCGGGCCCGTTGGCCCCGTAACCCGAGGCCTTCACCACGGCGATGAGCCGCGTAGGGTGGTCCGTGGGAACGGCGGGCGCGGTGCCACGGATCTGCCGCCGGAAGGCCCGCACGTTTTCGCCCACCGCATCCAAATCGACCGTCAGCGACGTCACGTGCCCCTTAGTGGTGAGCAGGGGGACCAGCGTTTCAAAGGCATCCGCCCGCGGTCCTTTGACCAGCACGTCGTACCCTTCGAAGGGGTTGTGCGCCCCGAATTGCGTCAGCACCACATCCACCGATGGAAAGATGGACCAACCCTCGAAGGGGGCGGCGGCGGACCAGCGCGGACCGATGAGCCACACTTTTTCGACGTGGGTGCCTTCGAGGAGCGCTTGGAGCCGCTCGGGATCGTGCACCGCGCCGGGCAGGTCGCCGAGGATGAGGGCGCGCGGGTTGGTGGTGGGGAGGCGTTCGAGGTCCCGCAGGGCGAAGGCCAAGGCACCCCAATCGTTGGCGTAGACGTCGGACAGGACCCAGGTGCCGCGGG
>CBFHPD010000024.1:0-16514 GCA_965657495.1 uncultured Flavobacteriales bacterium | reverse complement strand
GCGCTGCGGGCCATGCCGCACTTGTTCCACATGATCAACCCGAGGCGGCGGTGGAAATCGTCTACTGGGGTGTCGCCGTTGTTGTTCAAGAAGTGTTGGATGCGTTCAGTCACCGCCTTCTCTGCCTCAGCAAACGCAGGATGATCCGTAGAAATGGGTCCCGTCCGGATGTCTTCCGCCAAGTAGTCGCCGATGGTGTATGGCAACACGAAGTAGCCATCTGCCAATCCTTGCATCAACGCGGAAGCGCCCAACCGATTCGCACCGTGGTCGGAGAAGTTCGCTTCCCCAGCGGCATACAATCCAGGCACCGCCGTCATGAGGTTGTAATCGACCCACAGCCCGCCCATGGTGTAGTGCACGGCGGGGTAAATCCTCATCGGCGTCTCGTACGGGTTGTCCGCGGTAATCTGCTGATACATGTCGAACAGGTTGCCGTATTTCGCCTTGACGACGGCCTTACCGAGTTCGGTAACCTTCTCCTTTGACGGGGATTCAATGCCTTGGATGTTCGCCTCGGTCTTTCCATATCGCTCGATGGCACTCGCGTAGTCAAGGAACACCGCTTCGCCAGTTTCGTTCACCCCAAATCCTGCATCGCACCGCTCCTTTGCTGCACGAGAAGCCACATCACGGGGCACCAAGTTTCCGAATGCGGGGTACCGCCGCTCGAGGTAGTAATCCCGATCCTCCTCAGCCAAATCCACAGGGCGCAAACGGCCTTCTCGAATGGCCACCGCGTCCTCTTTCTTTTTCGGCACCCAAATCCGGCCATCGTTTCGCAACGACTCCGACATCAAGGTGAGTTTCGATTGTTTCGACCCTGAAACGGGGATGCACGTTGGGTGGATTTGCGTGAAGCTGGGGTTCGCAAAGTGCGCGCCCTTCTTGTGCGCCTTCCAAGCAGCTGAAACGTTGGACCCCATTGCATTTGTGCTCAAGAAGAACACGTTTCCATACCCTCCGGACGCCAAAACCACCGCGTGCGCTCCGTGGCGCTCCACCTCACCTGTCACCAAGTTTCGGGCGATGATGCCGCGGCATTTGCCATCCACCATCACCACGTCCATCATCTCATGGCGGTTGTACAACTTCACTTTACCCTTGGAAATCTGGCGGCTCAATGCAGAGTAGGCTCCCAACAGCAGCTGTTGGCCCGTTTGGCCTTTCGCGTAGAACGTCCGGGACACCTGAACACCACCAAATGAACGGTTGTCCAACAACCCCCCGTAATCCCGTGCAAACGGCACGCCTTGGGCCACGCATTGGTCGATGATGTTTGCCGACACCTCTGCGAGTCGGTACACATTTGCTTCGCGGCTCCGGTAGTCACCACCCTTCACCGTATCGTAGAACAGCCGGTACGTGGAGTCGCCGTCGTTTTGGTAATTCTTGGCCGCGTTGATACCGCCCTGCGCCGCAATGGAGTGCGCTCTACGGGGCGAGTCTTGGAAGCAAAACGCCTTCACGTTGTACCCCATCTCCGCCAAGGATGCTGCGGCAGAACTGCCCGCCAACCCCGTTCCCACAACGATGACGTCAATCAACCGCTTGTTCGCAGGATTGACCAACCGGATTGAATTCTTGTGATTCGTCCACTTGTCGGCAATCGGGCCTTGAGGAATTTTCGATTCTAACATGGCTGCGAGGGATTAATGCTGAGAGATGTAGAGGTAAACGGGGATGACCGCAAACGCCAAGGGCACCAACACGCTAAACGCTTGGCCCACCCGCTCGATGATCGGAGTGTACTTCGCTGACCGCAGCCCAAACGATTGGAAAGCGCTCGCGAAACCGTGCCACAAGTGGAATCCGATGGCCGCTTGAGCGAACAAGTAAAACGCCACAGCCACCACCGCCAAGCTGTTCGCCGGGCCGAAGAAATCCATCACCACTTGGTGCAGGTCCTTCACCTGCTCACCCGAGACCAACGTGTACATGCCGGGCTCACCGAAGTGCATAACATACCAGAAGTTTTGCATGTGAACCGCGATGAAGGCGAGCACAATGGTTCCCAACACCGCCATGTTGCGGCTGCTCCAGCCCGCATTCGCAGCACCGTTCTCTTTTGCGTAGCGCACAGGCCGCGCAGCGCGGTTCGCTCGAGCAAGGAGGATGCCGTCCACCGCGTGCAACAAAATCCCGAAATAAGTCAGGTAGCTCAGCACCTTCACCAGCGGAAAGGTGGTCATGAACAACGCATAAGCGTTGAACGCCTCCTTGCCTTCTTCACCGGAGATGAACAATTGCAGGTTTCCCAACAAATGCCCCACCAAGAAGAGGCACAAAAACAGGCCGGTCGCGGCCATCGCATACTTTTTCGACAATGAAGTCGGAAACAAGCCTTTGTTGCTCATCGTGTTTCAGTTCGTTCGTTGCAAAGATAGGCGGCTGCGGACCGTCCGCAATGACCGCACCCTCTAAACAACTGCATCGCAACAGCGGTTCGCCGAGCAAGAAAAAAGGGGACGCCCTCCGGTTCACACCTTTGAGCGCCCCCACCGCCTCAAGCCTCCGCTTCCTTCACCTCCGATCGCTTCTCGAGCAACAACAACTCGCTCGCAACCACCTCTGTAACATAGCGGGTGTGGCCTTCGGCGTCCTCGTAAGTGCGGTAGGATAACCGCCCCTCAACCGCAACTTCCGAGCCTTTTTGGAGGTAGCTCGCAGCTACCTCCGACAGCTTTCCCCAGACCACGACGTCATGCCATTGGGTGCGCTCCATGCGCTCCCCGGATGCGTTTTTGTACACTTCGTTCGTCGCGAGGGGGAAGCTCGCCTTGGTTTTCCCTTCTTCGAATTGGACCAACTCCGGGTCCTTTCCCAGTCGCCCGATCAATTGGACTTTGTTTCGCAATGCATTCATTGTGTTTTGGTTTAGAATGATGAAGCGAAGGTGCGGGGCGCATGCTGAAAGAGCCGTAACCGTTACGCCTCAGTGCACGAGCGGGGCATCGGAATTCACGGACGCAGGCTGAAACCGCCGATGTATCTTCGCGGACTCATCGAAAACCGATCACCATGAGTGTCCGCGTTCGCTTTGCTCCGAGTCCGACTGGCCCCCTCCACATGGGCGGGGTGCGCACTGCCCTGTACAATTACCTGTTCGCGCGGCATCACGGCGGGAAATTCCTGCTCCGCATCGAGGATACAGACCAAAAACGGTTTGTGCCCGGCGCGGAAGCCTACATCTTGGAGGCCCTGGCCTGGTGCGGCATCGAAGTGGACGAAGGCGTAGGAGCAGGAGGCGATGTCGGGCCCTACCGTCAGAGCGAGCGGACGGAGTTGTACCAGGAGCAGCTGGCGGCGTTGATGGACGCGGGTTTGGCCTATAAAGCATTCGACCTCCCGGAAGACATGGATGCGCTGCGCAAGGATGCTGAAGCCAACGGAAAGGTGTGGCAATACGATGCGAACACGCGTGGCAGCATGCGAAATAGCTTGACAATGAGCGCGGAAGAAGTGACGGCATTGGAGGCGGCCGGTCAGCCTGCGGTCATCCGATTCAAGATGCCGGATGCGCCTCAGGACGTTGTGGTTCAGGACCTCATCCGTGGGGAAGTCCGCATTTCAACAGCGGTCTTGGACGACAAGGTGCTTATGAAGGCCGATGGATTGCCCACCTACCACTTCGCCAACGTGGTGGACGACCATTTGATGGGCATCACGCACGTGATCCGGGGAGAAGAATGGTTGCCAAGCGCGCCGCTGCACGCGATGCTCTACGCGGCGTTCGGGTGGGAAGCCCCGTCATTCGCGCATTTGCCGTTGATTTTGAAGCCCACGGGCAATGGGAAATTGAGCAAGCGCGATGGCGACCAAGGAGGGTTTCCGGTGTTCCCATTGGAATGGACGGACCCCACTTCTGGGGCCAAATCCAGCGGCTACCGCGAATCCGGTTACCTGCCCGAGGCCTTCACCAATATGTTGCTCCTGCTGGGATGGAACCCCGGAACGGAGCAAGAACGCTTCACCATGGCAGAAGCCGTTGCGGCGTTCGGCCTGGACCGGGTCGTCAAATCCGGAGCCCGCTACAATCCCGACAAGGCCAAATGGTTCAACGAACAACACCTTCGGAGCCAGCCCACCGCGGAGCTCGCTGCCCAATTGCTCGCCAGCCGTCCGGCGGAAGTAACGTGGGATGCAGCGCAATGTGAAACCGTGGTCGAACTGATGCTGGAGCGCGTTTCATTCTTGAATGAAATTTGGGCGCACCGCTGGCTTTGGGAGCGGCCAACGGCCTTCGACGAAAAACTGGTGCGCAAGCGTTGGAAGGACCAAACCGGGGAGTTGATCACGGGGTTGTTGGAGCGGTTGAACCGCTTGGAAGTGTTCGATTCAATTTCCATTGAAACCACCTTCAAAGCTTACCTCGAAGAGAAGGAAGTGGGGTTTGGCGCGGTGTTGCTGCCCTTTCGGATTTTGCTGACCGGCGAAGGAGGCGGGCCCTCGATGTTTGACTTTGCCGCTTTCATCGGCAAAGCAGCCACACAGGAACGCGTGAAGGAAGGAATGGCACTCATCCAAGCCATGAAGCCCGCATGAGCATCGGGGAGATCCACATCAATGACCTCCGCTTTCGATCGCACCACGGGTGCATGGAAGAAGAGGCGCGCATCGGCGGGGATTACCGCGTGGATGTCATCATTCAAATGGACTTGAACCATGCAGCCCAAACCGACGATCTCTCAGCAACCGCCGACTACTGCGACGTCCACCGCATCGTTGCCAAGGAAATGGCCATTCGTTCAAAACTCATTGAACACGTGGCGCAGCGCATCGTAAACGGCTTGCGGGCGCAATGGCCAGCGGCACACCAATTCGAGGTGAAACTCACCAAATTTGCCCCCCCCATCGGCGGCGACGTCCATTCCGTGGCCGTCGTCCTGAGAGGTTGATTCAGCGCACCATCTCGGGCACCGACTCGGGCACCACCAAGGGACCTGCGGTGGCGTTTTGGATGTCCTCCACCGACACGCCCGGAGCTCGCTCCACCAGATGGAACGCGCCCTCTCGAATGTCCAACACCGCTAAATTGGTGACCACGCGCCGCACGCAACCCACTCCCGTCAGCGGCAGTGTGCACGCCGGGAGCAATTTCGAATCCCCCCGCTTGTTCGTGTGCATCATGGCCACGATGATGTTTTCCGCGCTCGCCACCAAATCCATGGCTCCGCCCATGCCCTTGACCATGTGCCCCGGAATCTTCCAGTTCGCAATGTCACCCGATGCACTCACCTCCATGGCGCCGAGCACGGTCAACTGCACGTGGCGGCCCCGGATCATCGCAAATGACGTGGCCGAATCGAAGTAAACCGCCCCCGGCATGGCCGTGATGGTTTGCTTCCCCGCATTGATCAAATCGGCGTCCTCCGTGCCCTCCACCGGAAAAGGCCCCATGCCCAAAATCCCATTCTCCGACTGGAATTCCACCTCCATCCCTTCGGGAATGTAGTTCGCTACGAGGGTCGGAATGCCGATGCCCAAGTTCACGTACCAGCCATTCTGTACTTCCTGTGCGATGCGCTTGGCGATGTCGTTTTTCGTCAGCATGGGGTCAAGATTGGGCAGGGCGAACCGTGCGCTGTTCAATTCGTTTTTCAAAATGGGCACCTTGGAAGATGCGCTGGACAAAAATGCCCGGCGTGTGGATTTCGTTGGGATTCAGCTCCCCAGCCGGCACCAATTCCTCAACTTCAGCGACCGTGATGCGGCCGGCCATGGCCATCATGGGGTTGAAATTCCGTGCGGTGGCTTTGTAGACCAAATTCCCAGCCGCATCACCCTTCCACGCCTTCACGAAAGCAAAATCAGCCGTGAGCGCGGTTTCGAGGATGTGGGGCTTGCCATCGAATTCCCGCACCTCCTTCCCTTCCGCCACTTCCGTGCCGTAACCCGCCGGGGTGAAGAAGGCCGGAATGCCGGCGCCACCCGCTCGGCAACGCTCCGCGAGCGAGCCCTGCGGAATCAGGTCCACCTCCAGTTCACCCGAGAGCATCTGCCGTTCGAATTCGTCGTTTTCCCCGACGTAGGAGGAGATCATTTTTCGGATTTGGCGCCCTTGCAACAACCGGCCCAACCCAAAGTCGTCCACCCCTGCATTGTTCGAGATGCACACCAATTCCTTGACGCCCAACCGTTGGAGTTCAGCGATGGAGTGCTCTGGAATCCCGCAGAGCCCAAATCCCCCCAACATCAAGGTCATGCCACTTTGTACCCCCTCACATGCCGCCTCGGCATCCTTCACGGTCTTCGTAATCGCCATTTCAGTTCATTTCGAATGTTAATCAAACAAGCCGTCGTCCACATCGTTCGGGCTGCCAAACACTTGCTGACGCAGGGTTTGGCCTGCTTCACAATCAAGTGAATCCAACCCCATTGACGCAGGCAACGTGAAATCCTCCCCGCTCAACCCGATGCGCGGATTCGCGAGCGCCTTCTTCATGTAGAACCCAAAAATCGGCAACGCCGTGTTCGCGCCCTGCCCATACGTGGTCGTGCTGAAGCGGACTGCCGGGTCTTGGGCACCCACCCAAACCCCCGTCACCAAATCCGGGGTCAGTCCCATGAACCACCCATCGGTGTTGCTCTGCGTCGTCCCTGTTTTGCCCGCCAAAGGAATGGTCAGCCCATCGTAATCCCGCGACTCCAAGTCCATGCGGAGGCGAATGCCCGTTCCTTTGCGCTTGCCCGTCTCAATGCTGTACGCGCCGTCCACCACACCCTTCATCATCTCCACCACGGTGGCAGCGGTGCGGGCGTCGAGTCCTTGGTGGATTTCAGGCTCCGGCGAATAAATGACGTTGCCAAACTTGTCCTCGATCCGCGCGATGTACGTGGGCCGCACGTAGACCCCTCCGTTGACCAGGGCCGCGTTCGCAGAGGTGATTTCTTTCAAGGTGAGCTGCGCCGCACCGAGGGCAATGGAGGGCACTTCCGGAATCTCGGATTCGATGCCGAGGGCGTAGGCCAATTCCGCCACCCGCCGCGCACCGAATTCCTTGATCAGCTTGGCCGTCACCGTGTTCATCGAATTGGCCAGCGCGTATTCAAGGGTGACGATGTCGCCGTACTCGAAGTCGGAGTTATCCGGACACCAATCGGGCTGGCCGTCCGGCATTTCGATGCAAATTTTTTGGTTCGGAATCTCCGTGCAGCGGTCCATGCCATACCGCAGGGCCGTTGCGTACACGAAGGGCTTGAAGATGGAGCCCACCTGCCGGCGGCTTTGCGACACGTTGTCGAATTTGAAGTGCCGGTAATCGATGCCGCCCACCCACGCTTTGATGTGACCGGTTTGGGGCTCGATGGACATCAGGCCCGCGTGCAAAAAGTGCTTGCGGTAGCGGATCGAGTCCATCGGCGTCATCACCGTATCCACACTGCCGCCGTGGGCGAACACCCGCATGGGAACCGGGGTGTTGAACGCTGCTTCGATCTCGTCGTCCGTCCGCCGCCGCCA
Organism: uncultured Flavobacteriales bacterium; assembly: GCA_965657495.1. Taxonomy (GTDB): domain Bacteria; phylum Bacteroidota; class Bacteroidia; order Flavobacteriales_D; family Sanyastnellaceae; genus JALQTD01. Next base: position 9,052 of record CBFHPD010000024.1, on the reverse strand, counting down.
TGTGTGGCTGCACCCGCCCTTTTCAGCATCGCAAAGCCAAACCCCTTGGCCTTCCGCCCCGGTGTGCTTCCGGATGTAAAACCCCGGCCGCTTGCACTCCGGACAGAGCTTGCCCGAGGCGACCAGGTACCGTTCGCTTTCACGGACCGCCCGCTCCATGATGGCATCCCGGGTGCGGCGCTCGATGCCCGAGTAAAACGGCCATTCCGACTTCGATCGGCGGCGCAAATCCCGGTCCAACGTGGCCTGCAACTCCCCAGCCAAGTGCTCGTAAACCGCCTCCTCGGCGGCCTTTTGCAACCGGCTGTCGATGGTGGTAAACACCTGAATGCCATCGCGGTAGAGATCGTACGGGGCGCCGTCGGCCTTGCGGATGACGAATTCCCCGCTGGCGTCCTTGGCCGCGAGCAACCGCTTGAGCTCGCCGCGCAATTCCTCGCGGAAATAAGGAGCAATGCCCTCGTCGTGCGAGACGCGCTGGAAGTTGAGGCCAAGGGGAAGCACCTTCAAGGAATCGTACGCGGCGCGCGTCAACCGGTCGTACTTCACCATTTGGTTCAGCACCACGTTGCGGCGGTCCAACACCATTTCAGGACGCCGCATCGGGTTGAACAGCGAACTGTTCTTCAGCATGCCCACGAGCATCGCCGATTCCTGGATGTTCAGTTCATCCACGTCTTTGTCGAAGTAGATGTTAGCAGCTGATTTGATGCCGACTGCTTGGTTGAGGAAGTCGTATCGGTTCAAATAGAGCGCCACGATTTCGCCCTTCGTGTAATGGCGCTCCAACCGAGCGGCGATGATCCATTCCTGGGGCTTTTGCAACACCGCCCGCTCGATGAGGCTCGTTTGATCGTACGATTCGGTGAACAGCAATTTGGCCAGCTGCTGCGTGATGGTGCTCCCTCCGCCGCGCGACCCCATGAAGGCGATGGCCCGCGCCAACCCGATGAAATCCAGTCCACTGTGCGACTCGAACCGCGCGTCCTCCGTGCTGATCAGGGCCCCGACGAGGTGATCCGGCAGTTCCTCAAACCGCGCATCGGAACGGTTCTCCGCGTAATACCGGCCGATGACCCGGCCGTCCGATGAGTACACCCGCGTGGCCAAATCCGTCTTCGGGTTCGCCAACGTCTCCGTGTTGGGCAAATCGCCCAACGAAGCCAGCAACACCAACCCCGCCAAGCCTGCCAACGGCGCCAAGCCCAGCAACCACAGCCAGCGCGCCTGCCGCCCAAACCGATACGCCCCCTTCTTCGGTGCCGTTTTCTTTTTCTGTTTCGCTCCCATTCCGTCTACAAGATTAGGCAAACCGCGGCAACCGCAGCACCCGATTTGCCGCAAAGGTCCGTTAAAGGTTGCAACCCTGCCGCGGGCGCCCTGCGTTCGCCCTAAATTTGTCCTTCACGAAATTCACCCCATGGTTGCCCTCATCAAAGCCGCTCAATTGCTGTTGAGCCTTTCCCTCTTGATTTTCCTCCATGAATTGGGGCACTACCTCGCTGCGCGCCGGTTCAACACGCGGGTCGAGAAGTTCTACCTCTTCATGAACCCTTGGTTTTCGCTGTACAAGAAGCAAATCGGCGACACCGAGTGGGGGCTGGGCTGGCTCCCGTTGGGCGGTTACGTGAAGATTTCGGGCATGATCGACGAGTCGATGGACACGGAACAAATGAAGCAGCCGCCCCAGCCGTGGGAATTCCGCTCCAAACCCGCCTGGCAGCGGCTGATCATCATGCTCGGGGGCATCATCGTGAACCTGATCCTCGGGTTTGTCATCTACACGGGGGTCCTCGCCTACTGGGGCGAAGACGTGCTCCCGATGCAGAACATGCCGTACGGCATCGAGGTAAACGAGGAGGTGTCGCATTGGGGGTTGGAAAACGGGGATCACATTTTGGAGGTGAATGGCCAAAAAGCACCCGACTTCGACGCCCTGCGCCAAGCCCTGTTCTTCGAAGACGTCACTGAGGTGAAGGTGCTCCGCACTGGTGCTGAACTTAGCCTGCCCATGCAAGGCGATCTGGGGCAAGACATGGTGGACCGCAGCGTGCGGAGGCCCTTCGTGCCGCGCCGTCCGTGTGTGGTCGAGCGCATCTCCCCTGCGTCCCCAGCAGAGCGGGCGGGATTGCAGCCGGGCGACCAGTTCCTGTCCCTCAACGGCCGCCCCACCCGCTACTTCGATGAGGTGGTGTCCACCTTGAAAGCCAACCCAAGCACCCCCTTCGTCGCCGTGGTCAAGGACTCGCTGGGCACCGAACGGGAGTTGGCCCTCATGACGGATTCTACCGGTACCCTCGGTTTCATCAGCGCTTCCTTCTCGGCCTTCCCCGAGATCGCATTCGAGCACATCGATTACTCCATCGGCGAGGCCATCACAGGGGGCTTCACCACGGCTTGGGGCACCATCCGCGAATACGCCCTTTCCCTGCGGTTTTTGGCCTCGAAGTCGGGCGTCACGCAAGTGGGAAGCCTGGTCACCTTCGGCAGCGTGTTCGATGGCGGTTGGGATTGGCTCATCTTTTGGCGCAACACCGCCTTCTTCTCCTTGATCTTGGCCTTCATGAACCTGCTCCCCATCCCGGCGCTGGACGGCGGGCACGTCATGTTCCTGCTGTACGAGATGATTGTGGGCAAACCCGCTCCGCAAAAGTTCCTCGAAGCGGCCCAAGTGGTGGGATTTGTGTTCCTCCTCGTGGTCATGGTGGTCGCCATGGGCAACGATTTGTTTCGCGTATTCACCGGTCAATTCGGCTGATGCCAATGGGCCCTAAGCGCCCCTGACGACATGAACGTTTCGGACATCAACGCATACGGCTTGGTCATCGGCGGTTCGCTGGTGATCATCTTGTCGTATTTCGCGAACCTGCTGGCCAAACGCACCAACATCCCCAGCGTGCTCGTGCTCATCGGCATGGGCGTGGCCATCCGGCAGGGCCTTAATGCCATTGGCCTCCAGTCCATCCCCTTCGAAGGGCTCGTCCTGGAATTGCTCGGCACCGTCGGGCTCATCTTCATCGTACTGGAAGCCGCCTTGGACCTGCAGTTGACGCGGGAAAAGCGGCCGCTCATCATCAAAAGCGCGTCCATTGCGCTGCTCGCGCTGACCGGAAGTTCCCTCGCCATCGCTTGGTTCCTGGGCGTTAGCATGGGCATCCCCTTTTTTGAGGGCCTCGTTTACGGCATTCCGCTCTCCATCATGAGCAGCGCCATCATCATTCCGAGCGTGGGGGGCTTGCACCACGACCCGAAGGAGTTCATGGTCTACGAAAGCACCTTCTCGGACATCTTCGGCATCATGGCGTTTTACTTGCTGCTCGGCAACTCGGAGTCGGCTTCCGCGCAGGAGGTGCTGCTGAGCATCGGTTCGAACCTGTTTTTGACCCTGATCATCGCCATCCTCGTGAGCTACCTGCTGGTTTGGGTGCTTCAAAAAATCACCAGCTCCGTCAAGCTGTTCCTCAGCATCGCTGTGCTGTTGCTGATTTACTCAATCCAAAAACTGCTGCACCTGAGCCCGCTGATCCTCATTTTGATTTTTGGGCTGATGCTCAACAACCACCGCCTGTTTTTTCCCAATTGGGGCAACGTGCTGCGGAACACCCGCCTTGGAGGGTGGTTCAACACGCGGAAACGGACGGATGATGGAACGAGTTGGCCTGCTAATCTGCTCGACAACAAGCGGATGAGCGCGCTGCACCACGACTACCACCTCCTGACGCTTGAGAGCGCTTTTGTCATCCGGACCTTCTTCTTTGTGCTGTTTGGGATGACCGTCAGCTTGGCCGCTTTGAGTGACTTGCAAGTGATTACCGAGGGGCTCATCATTTCGGTCATCCTGTTCGCCACGCGGTTTGTTTTCCTCCTCCTCTTCAAGCGGGAAGCCATGTTTCCATTGCTATACATTGCGCCGCGGGGCTTGATCACCATCCTGCTGTTCTTCCAAATCCAAAGTTCCTACCCCGAATACCTGCAACCCAACTTCGACCAAGGCATCTTGCTGGTGGTCATTTTGGTGACGAGCATTGTGATGACGGTGGCGCTGGTCCAGCACGGACTTGGGGTCACGGAAATTCCGAGGGAGCCGGGAACCGCGGCGTTGGAATTGGACGATCAACCCGGCGAAGGTTCCACCGGAACAAACCAGCCCCCCGGCGCACGGCGCACCCAGCCCCCCAGTTCCAACGCCAGCAACTGACGCCGAACCCGAGCCGTGGGCGCTTCGACCTCAACAGCCAACGCGTCGACAGAGCACCCGCCGCTGCCTTGAAGGGCTGCCCAAACCGGCGCCAACCCCGCCGGTGGAGCAGGACGGACGGGCCCCGGCCTGAATGCACCTTTGCCCATCCAGTCAAACGCCTCCACGTCACGCACCGCGGGCGCCCCTTGCTCGATCCAATGGCGGTTCCCGTCCCACACGGCCCGCTCATCACGGGGTTCCCCTACCGTCAACTCCCGGTCGTACTCCAAGGCCAACCGCGCCGTGATCATGCCCCCGCCGTGGGCCGGACTTTGGACCAAGAAGGTGTGCGCCGCCAGCCCCGCCACGATGCGGTTGCGGTGCGCAAAATGCCACCGGTCCACCCGGGTGTCCGCCGGGTACTCCGTGATCCACGCGCCGCGCTCCAGCATGGCCTCGGCCCAGCGGCGGTGGCCTTTGGGGTGAATGCGTTCCAAGCCGTGACCCAAACAAGCCACCACGGAGCCCCCGGCCTCCAGCGCACCACGCATTGCGGCAATGTCCACCCCCATCGCAAGACCGCTCACCAAGGTGGCGCCGTGTGCGGCGATGTGGGCGCCAAGTTGGTGCGCCCACCGGGCCGCGTCATCGGTGCAGCGCCGGGTGCCCACCACGGCGACGAGGGGGCGGGTGTAGGCTGCGGTTTGGCCCTTGGAGAAAATCAACGGCGGAGCATCCACCAGCTGCGCCAATCCCGGCGGATACGCCACATCGTCCCACGTCAACACGCGCCCGCCACACGCATGCGTCCGCTCCTCCACCTCGCGCCAACGCTCCGGCAGCTCGGCCAGCGGGAACGGCAGCCGGTGCGCATGCCGCCGCAACAACTCGGCCACATCGCCCGCCTCGGCCAACGCCCGGCGCGCCTTCACCAGCCCCATCCCCTGCAGCTGCGTCATCCCCCACAATCCCGATCGCCGATCCATGCTTCATTCGTTTTCACAGCAAACATCCTTCACACCCGCCGTGCCCCGGCCCACCAACTCACCGGCGTTGGTGCTTAATTTGTGAACGTTGCACAGGATTCACCTCACTTGTCGCAACTTGCACCGGTTCAAACGTTGATGATGAAATACCGCTTGATTGCCTTGCTCAGCTGGCTGTTTGCCGTTCATTTTGCGGCAGGCCAAACCCTGTCCGGAACCGTCGTGGAGGCCGAAACCGGCACCCCCCTGCCCGGTGCCCACATCGCATGCACCTGCGGCGACGCCGAAACCCACGCGGCCACAGACTTCGAAGGTGCTTTCTCCTTCGCTTTGCCCGGCGCCCTACCCTGCGAATTGCGCACCTCCTTCATCGGCACCACCCCCGAAACGCGCATCATCACCGAAATCGCCCCGCTTCAAATCGCCCTCCAATCAGACGTCTCGGCCATCGACGCGGTGGTGGTCTCCGCCGGCCGGTTTGAACAACAGGCGGCCGCAGTGACCGTGTCCCTCGACGTGCTTCCTCCGCGAGTCGTGGAGGCGCGCGGCACCACGTCGCTTGAAACCGCGCTGCAACAAAACCCCGGCGTGAGCTTCGTGGACGGTGAGCCGCAGATCCGGAGCGGCAGCGGCTTCAGCTATGGCGCAGGATCGCGCGTGATGATTTTGGTCGACGACTTGCCCATCCTGTCGGGGGATGCGGGCCGGCCCACTTGGGGGTTTTTGCCCCTCGAAAACCTGGAGCAAATCGAGATCATCAAGGGCGCTTCTTCTGTCCTATACGGCAGTGCGGCACTCAGTGGGGTCATCAACATCCGCACGCGTTACCCGGATGCCCGCCCCCTCACGCGCGCAAGCGTTCAACACGGTGTGTTCTCTGTCCCGCAGACGGCAGAAGCCCGGAATTGGGACGGCAGCCCGCAGCAAACCAACATCCGCCTGTTGCACAGCCAACAACTCGGCTCATGGGACGTGGTCATCGGGGCCAATTTGCTCGGTGACCAAGGTCCATTGGCGCCGATGGACTCCACGTACAGCACGTCCTACGCCCCGCTCACGGTGGACCGGTACGCCAGCGAAGCTCGCGCCCGGATGAACATCAACCTCCGGCGGCGGGACACGGGCATTGACGGGCTGCAATACGGATTGCGCACCAATTGGCAGCGCAGCAATGCGTTGGCCACGTTGATTTGGGCCCATGCGCCCGATTCCCTGTACCACGCCGATGGCGGATCCGCCACGCGCACCATCCAAACCGCGGGAACCGTGGATCCGTTCTTGAGCTACCTCACCCCGGGCGGGGTGCGGCACGATTTGCGGGCACGGTGGCAGCATTTGGTCAATGAAAACGACAACAACCAAAGCAACGCATCCGACGTGCTTTACACGGAATACCAAGCGCACTGGACCGGCGACCGGGTGAACCTGCCTGGGTTGCACATCACCGGCGGACTGGTGGGGCAGCAAACGTGGAGCGAGGCCGAATTGTACAGCGGAGGCGCCACGAACGGGGCCAACCAAGCCTTGAACGCATCGGCCTATGTGCAAGCCGACGCCGCCGTTGCAGAGCGCTGGAACCTCTCCTCAGGCGTGCGTTACGAGCACTTTGACGTGAACGGCATGGTGTCGGGCAAACCGGTGTTTCGCGCCGGAGCTAATTTCCAGGCGGGCAAAGCGACCTTCCTGCGGGGAAGCTTCGGGCAGGGCTTCCGGTTCCCCTCCATTGCCGAACTCTACATCCGCACCGGGCTCGGAACGCTGCAAGTGTATCCCAACGAATCGCTGCAGCCAGAATCTTCCTGGTCGGCCGAGTTCGGCATCAAGCAAGGCGTTAAGTGGGGCGGGCTAAAGGGCTTCATCGATGCGGCCGTGTTCGATCAGCATTACGGCGATTACATCGAATTCACCTTCGGTCAATGGGGCACGCCCTCCGATCCGCTGGGGGGATTGGGCTTTACCAGCAAAAACACGGGATCGAGCAGGGTAACGGGGGCCGAAGTGAGCTTCACGGGGCGGTGGGAAATGGGGCGAACCACCTTCGATTTCATCGCGGGTTACACGTTCACCCGGCCGATGTCCACCACGCCCGAATACGATTATGGACAGGGCGTAGGTGGGCTCGAGACAACGTATTTGGCGACCAGCTCTGACACCATCGCCTTCACAAACCGCGCGGGGGACACCCTGGGCATCCAACTCAAGTACCGTTCGCCGCACCTCGTGCGGTTGGACGTCCAAGCCGAACGTGGAAAGTGGTCGCTTGGCGTGTCGGGGAGGTACCAATCGGCGCTTGCGAATTTCGATGATGCCTTTGTGGCGTTTGAGCGCTACGGTTTTGTGGATTGGGGGCTGCGCGAATGGCTCGATGACCACCCGGAGTTGCCCTGGATTTGGGATGTGCGCGTGGGGTATGCGGCAGCGGAGCGGCATGTGGTCTCGCTCATCGTCAGCAACGCCTCGAACCGGGAATACGCCATCCGACCGCTGGCCATTGAGGACCCGCGGCTCATCAGTTTCATGTACACCTACACCTTCGAGTGATGTCCAAATCCCTGCTCGCCATCGTTCCCGCGCGGTTCGGTTCCACGCGATTTCCGGGCAAACCCCTCGCCGACGTGCACGGGCTGCCGATGGTGGTCCGGGTGATGCAACGCGCGCAAGCCGCCGACGTGTTCCACGAGGTGCTCGTGGCCACCGACGACGACCGCATCGCCGAGGTGGTGGCGCGGCACGGCGGGCAGGCCGTGATGACTGCGCCGGATTGTCCCAATGGTACGTTCCGGTGCTTTGAGGCCCTGCGGAATTGGGAACGCGCCACCGGCCGCGAGGCAGAGGCCGTGGTGAACGTGCAAGGGGATGAGCCGTATGTGCACCCGGAACAGTTGCGGGATTTGGCCCGCCTCATTCGAAAACCCGGGGCAGCGGTCGCCACGCTCGCCAAGGCCATGCCACCGGAAGACCGCGGCCTGCACGATCCCAACCGGGTGAAAGTCGTTTGCGACGGAACAGGGCGGGCGCTTTACTTTTCGCGCAGCGCCATCCCTTCGGGAACCGGGCCATGGAACAAGCACATCGGACTCTACGCCTTCACCCGAACAGCCATCGAAGCCCTCGTTGAATTGCATCCCACGCCGCTCGAAGGGCGGGAGCGGCTCGAACAGCTGCGCTGGCTCGAAAGCGGTTGGCGCATCGACGTAGGCCTTACGCCGTACGAAACGCCCGCCGTGGATACCCCGGATGATTTGGCGCACCTCATTCCCCCTACTTTTGACGCATGAATCGGATCCTCTCCGCCTCCGTCGTGGCCGCTATCTTTGCCGCTGCTTGCACGAACCCTGCTCCCATGGACTCTTCCTCTACTGGACCTTTGAACGAAGGCGCATTCAGCGCGGCTCCGACCGCCAAGAAAATTGCGCACGAGACCGACATCCACGGCCTCACCCTGCACGACGACTACTTCTGGATGCGGCTGAGCGATGCCCAAAAGGAAGCCGAAACCCCGGATGCGCAAACACAAGACGTGTTGGATTACCTCAACGCAGAAAATGCGTACCGCGCAAAAGTCATGGCCACGACCGAGGGGTTGCAGACCCGGTTGTTTGACGAAATCGTAGGCCGCATCAAGCAAGACGATGCGAGCGTGCCCGTCAAGGACAACGGCTACTGGTACTACACCCGCTACGAAGAAGGCAAGGAGTACGCGTTGCACTGCCGCCGCTTAGAGACCATGGAGGCGGAGGAGCAGGTGATGCTCAACGTGAACGAATTGGCCGAAGGGTTTGCGTACTACGCCATCGGCGGAAGGAGTGTCAGCCCCGACAACAAGCTGCTGGTTTATGGCGTGGACACCGTGAGCCGGCGGGAGTACACGCTGTTTGTCAAGAAC
>CBFHPD010000023.1:0-33937 GCA_965657495.1 uncultured Flavobacteriales bacterium | reverse complement strand
TAAAACTCGTCGGCCGCTTCGCCCATCCAGTAAAGTCCGGGCGTGAGGTGGAGTTCGGCGGGGGCGTGCCCGCGCAGGAGCTCGAATTCTTCGGCGGTGGGAAGCCGCCAGTCGGTGAAGTAGCCCGGGGCGTCCGGTTGGGCGCGCCAGGCGTTGCGATCGAGTTGCACCGCTTCGAACCAGCTCGCGGGAGCGGCATCGGCCGGCGCGAGGATGAAGGCCAATCCGTGCTCACCATATATAGGTGTCCCCCCGAGCAAGTCGTGGGGGGCGTGTTGCGCAGCGGCCGCGAGCGGGAGCAGGGCCATGGCGAGCAGGAGGCGTTTCATGCGGTTGAAATTAGCGCCGCAGCGGCGCAATGGACGGGCCGCTGCAAATTTTTAACGCAATGATGTCGAAGCAAAGGGGAGTTTGACGAAATTTGCGGCCGCTCTGGGCATTTAGCTCAGCTGGTTAGAGCGCTGCCCTCACATGGCAGAGGTCACTGGTTCGAGTCCAGTATTGCCCACTCAACCGCCTCGGAGCGCGAGCCCCTTCTGGAAACAGGAGGGGCTTTTTCATGCCGTGCGAAAGGGGGCAAGAAAAATCGGCGGGTGCGAGCATCTTTTGGCCTGAATGCGATGCACATTCGCGTCTACCAACATGATGCACCCGCACACTGAGGTCCAATTCATCAGCGATGAGGTGGGCCGGGGAGTGGTCGCTACCGCGTTCATTCCCAAGGGAACCATCACCTGGGTCCAGGATCCGCTGGACCGGGTGTTTACGCCGGCCGAGGTGGCCGCGCTTCCGGCATTTGCCCAAGATCAACTGGAGTACTTCGCGTTCAAGAACGCACGGGGCGAGATGGTCCTGTGTTGGGACCACGCGCGGTACGTGAACCACAGTTTCAGGAGCAACTGCCTGAGTACCGTGTTCGACTTCGAGGTGGCCGTGCGCGACATCCACCCGGGGGAGCAGCTGACCGATGATTACGGTTACCTGAACTTGAATGCCCCGTGGAAGCCGATGGACGAAGGGACGCGCCGGAAGTGGGTGCGGCCGGACGATGTGCTGCGTTGCGCGGGGGGGTGGGATCGCCAAATCGCGGCCGCCCTGCGCAAGTTGCCCCGCCTCGAGCAGCCGCTCGCTCCGTTCGTCCGCGAGGAGGTGTGGCCGGAACTGGGCGCGGCGCGGAGCATCCGGGAGCTGTACTGTCAGGCCTGAGCGAGGAGGGCGCCGAGCTCGGTCTGGATGGCCCGCTGGCGGTCCGTGGCGTACCAAGCGTGCAAGGGCTCCGCGTAGTTCGCGGCGGTGGCCGGGTCGGGATCGGCCTTGACGCGCTGAACGAGGGCGGTGGCTTCGGCGGGGCGTGGGCCCCAGGTGCCGGTCACGTCGCCGGCCGCGTTGAGCTGGATGACCTTCGGGATGCTGCGGCCGCCGTTCGTGAGGTAGGCGTCGATGAGGTCGGTGTCGGCGTCGCGGTAGCAGGCGCGGGCTTGGATTTGGCCTGCGCTGGCTGCTACGACTGCCTCGAGGACCGGCAAAATCTGGGCCCCGTCGCCGCACCAATGCTCGTTCACCACGAGCCAACGCGTGCCCGCCGGCACCGCACGCGCCGCGAGCACCAGCTCCGTCGACAGCTCGAGCTGCTTGCGGATCCGCTTCACCCGCGACCGGTTCACCGGAATGTATTTGTCGTACGGCGCATCCTCGCGCACTTCACATGCCATCAACTCCTCGAGAAAGTCCGCGAGCGAAATCGCCCCGTCCCAAAACCGCACGGCTGCATTTTCCATGGTGCAAAGATAACCGCTCCGTGACCTGCGTTACGACCATCCTCCTGCGTGCGTGCGACTTTTGCGGTCATGGACGTCGAAATTCTCAGCAGGATCCAGTTCGCCTTCACGGTGGCGTTTCACTACATCTACCCGCCGCTCTCCATCGGCCTCGGCTTGCTCATCGTGCTCGCCGAGTGGAAGTGGCTGCGCACGGCGGAGGCCGCATGGCGGCAGCTCACCCGTTTCTTGATCAAGGTGTTCGCCCTGACCTTCGGGCTGGGGGTGGCGACGGGCATTGTGATGGAGTTCGAGTTCGGAACGAATTGGGCGGTGTACTCGCGGTATGTGGGGGACGTCTTCGGGTCGGCGCTCGCGGCAGAGGGGATTTTTGCCTTCGCCCTGGAGTCGGGGTTCCTGGGGGTGCTGCTCTTCGGATGGGGGCGGGTGAAGCCGATTTGGCACTTCGTGTCGGCGGTGGGGGTGTGGCTCGGGAGCATGTTTTCTGCGGTTTGGATCGTGGTGGCCAATTCGTGGCAGCAGACCCCCGCGGGCTACCACGTGGTGGGCGAGGGGCTGGACGCCCGGGCGGAAATCGTGGACTTTTGGGCGATGGTGCTCAACCCGAGTTCGGTGGAGCGGCTGATGCACGTGTGGCTGGGCAGTTTCCTTGCGGGGGGCTTCCTGCTGGCGAGCATTGCGGCCTGGTACCTGATGAAAAAGCAGCACGTGGAGGTGGCGCGGCGGGCACTGGCCATTGCCTTGCCGGTGGTGCTGGTGGCGAGCTGGGCGCAGCTGTTCAGCGGGCACGTGGCGGCGGAGGTGGTGGCGGAGCACCAGCCGGCGAAGCTCGCCGCGTTGGAAGGCCATTACGAGGCGGAGGGGCCGGCGGACATGTACCTCCTCGGCTGGGTGGATGACGAGACGCAGGAGGTGACGGGCCTCGGGATTCCCGGCGGGTTGAGCATCCTGTTGAGCGGGTCGCCGGACACGCCGGTCACGGGCTTGAACGCCTTCGCGCCGGAGGACCGGCCGGGTCAAGTCAACGCGGTGTTCCAGTTTTACCACATCATGGTGGCGATCGGGATGGCGCTCATTGCCCTCGCCACGTGGGCGTTTGTGCTGCACCGCCGCGGCCGGTTGGAGGCGTCGAAGTGGACCTTGCAGGCGCTGGTGGTCGCCGTTTTGTTGCCCCAAATCGCGAACCAAGCCGGCTGGTTTGCCGCCGAGATGGGCCGGCAACCCTGGGTGGTCTACGGGTTGCTCCGGACTTCGGACGCGCTGAGCGAGGCGGTGCGCGCGGAGCAGGTCTGGTTCAGCTTGATTTTGTTCACGGGCATTTATTTGGTCCTCTTCCTCTTGTTCATCTACCTGCTGCGGAAGAAGATCCTGCACGGACCGGAGGTGGAAGCATCGGAGCGGGCGTCACACTTGGAATCCGCTTGGTCATGATGGGATTGGAATTGCACACGATTTGGTTCCTTGTCATCGGGTTTACGGTGACGCTGTACGCGGTGCTCGACGGGTTCGACCTCGGTGCGGGCCTCTTGCACCCGTTTTTCAGGAAGGAGCAAAGCCGGCGCATCGCGCTGAATGCGGTGGGTCCGGTGTGGGACGGCAACGAGGTGTGGCTGGTCATCACGGGGGGCGCGCTGTTCGCTGGGTTTCCGGAGGCGTACGCCACGGCGTTTTCGGCGTTTTACGTGCCGTTCTTCCTGCTGCTCGCGGCCTTGATCGGCCGGGCGATTTCCATCGAGTTCCGGTCGAAGGAGCCGATGGCGTGGTGGCGGAAGTTTTGGGACAACAGTTACTTCTTGTCGAGCCTCGTCATCAGCTTGCTGCTCGGGGTGGCGCTCGGGAACTTGATGCTGGGCCTGCCGGTGGATGCGGCGGGCGTGTACCGGGGCGCTGGGCTTGTCGAGATGTTGAAGCCGTTCCCGCTGACGGTGGGGCTGGCGGTGGCCGCTTTGTACGCGGTGCACGGGAGTTTGTATTTGTTGCTCAAAACCGAGGACAAACTCTTCGAACGCGTGAAGTTCCTCAGCCGCATCGCGCTGTTCTTGTTCTACGGGGCGATGGCGTTGAGCACGGTCGTGCTGTTCGCGTGGAACCCGGAGGTGCTGGAGCGGTTGTGGGAGCGGCCGGGGTTCGTGGCGTTCGCCGCCGTGGCCTTCCTCGCTTCGATGGTCATTCCATTGTTGGTGCGCCGCCGCCGGTACGGTTGGGCGTTTTTTGCCAGCGCGGGCATGATCGCGGCCTTGCTCGGGCTCGTGTTCGCGCAGCAGTTCCCGTATTTGATCCCGAGCACGATCGATCCGGACGGCGGGATGACCTTGGAGGAGGCGGCATCGTCGGAGCGCACGTTGCGGCTGTTGCTGACGATCACTGCGATCGGGGTGCCGCTGGTCGTGGGGTACTTCGCCTTCGTTTACCGGGTGTTCCGCGGTCGGGTGAAGCTGGATGAGATGAGTTACTGATGCGGGATTTGGCCTAGTTGAAGGCCGCAATCCAGGCGTTCAAAGAGGTCGCTACCGCAAGCCAAATCAAGTAAGGCGCGAGCCAAATCGTCCGCCGCCGCTCCATGCGCGCCAGCCCGATCACCGTGCCCGCGAGCGCCACGATGACGACCAAGGCCGCCCACGGCGCACGCCACGCGAAAAACACGGGGTTCCACGCGATGTTGAGCGCCCATTGCAGGGCAAAGACCGCGAGCAGTTCCCGGGTGCGGACGGCCCGCGCCATGAACACCGTCAACCCCACCATCACCACAGTCCATGCGAGCCCGAAGACCCATCCCGGCGGCGTCCAAGGCGCTTGGTCCAACCCTTGGTACCAAGCCGACTGCACGCCCGGCCCCGTGAACCGCCCACCCAAATACAGCGCGAGCGCATTCACCAGCCCAAACGCCGCCAAAGCGCCCTTCCGCTTCCAAACCGGCTCGCCCCGCCTCACCATCCGCTCCGCGGCACGGCGCGCTCCAACGCCTCATTCAACCCGGGAAACAAGTCCAGCCCCGTCATCGCCTCGATGCGGTCGATCGGCACGGCGTACGCGCCCACGGGGTTCGGGCACTTCTCGTTGGGGAACAGGAAGCCGATGGCCGAAGGCGTGGGTGCGGGATCGAAGACCACCTTGAAATACCATTTGGGGATGGCGACGCCGCTCGGGAGCTCGTTCAAACCGGATTGCAACACCGGCCCAGCCACCACGCACAGCGCGCCCTTTTCGATGGCCCATTCGCGCACATCCGTCTCGAGCGACTTCCACCGGCCGCGGTTCAAACTCGGATGCTGCGGCGTCATGTTCGACATGAAGAAGCTCTCAGACATGGCGCGTTCGTCGTAGGCCATGTCGGCGGCGGGGGCGAGGTGGCCGCGGTCGAATCCGCTCCCGCGGTAATCATCCTCGTCCGGACTCATGCCGGGAAAAGCGGGGTCCGGCCGGAAGTCGTCCGTGCGCTCCACCCGCGACCCCCGGATTTCGGAAGCCGTGACTTCGTAAGCCACCCATTCCGCAATGCGGAGCTCCGGAATGAATTCGACGGAGTAGGCCGCGTGCTGGGCAATTTTCCCTTCCAGTCCGCCCGAAGGGGGCAGGCATTGGGCGGTGGCGAGCACTGCAATCCAAAGCGCAGAAAAGGTGAAGAGGAGGTGTTTCATCGCACGGTGCCTTGTTTCAAGTCATTGAGCCGGACGTGGGCGGTGCGGAATGCTTCGAGGTTGTCGCAGTCCACGGAAGCTGCGCCTTCGCCCACGGCATTGAAATCGACGAGTTCCTTGCACGCTTGGTGCAAATCGCGCCCGGGGCCTTCGAGGTCCGCCCGCAACTGCTCCGAAAGCATCAACAGCGAATCGAGCAGGGCATCGGGCGTGGGTTCCCCGAGGTTGTTGTGCTTGCGCGTCGCGTCGGACAATCCTTTTATTTTCAATACCAAGTCGCTAGAATGGTCGTACATGACCGTGGCGGCGTCCAAACATTCGCAGGGGGTGTGGAGCGCCTTGAAGTCCACGTCGGTCAGGTGCTTTGGCGCTTCTTCAGCGGAATTGCAGGCGACCAAGCTTCCGGCAACTGCAAACCAAATCAGGGGATGTCGTAACATGTGGGCAAGGTAAAAACTTTGGCGCGTTTCAGAATCGCAAGTACATTCGCGTTCGCGTCCGCAGGTTCCGGTGCAACAACCGGGACTCGGGGGACGTAAGGAAACCTGTCATGCACCATTTGAAACCCCTTGCGCTCCTTCTGTTTTTAGTCACGGCCTGGTTCGGTCGTGCGCAGGAATGCCCGGTGGCGTTCCCGCAGGAGTTCGCGGTGTGTGATGGCGGCGATTGGCCGGTCTATTGGACGGATTGGCAGGCGGATACGGCGGATTGGGTGGGCGTGCAGTGGACGTCTCCTGCCGGGGTGGCGAGCGACTCCATGGCGGCGGTTGCGCCGTTTGAATTGGATGGAGCGGGGTGGTGGACGTACGCCTTGTACGGCGCCGAAGGGGACAGCTGCGTGGACTCCTTGGAGGTGGTGGTCTTGCCCCAGCCCGAGGCGCAGTTTTCGGCGGATGACGGGGTTTGTGGCAACGAGGGGGTGACGTTTTCGAACCAAACCACAGGTGGCATCGGCACTTCGTACACGTGGGACTTCGGCGACGAGACCCCGACCTCCTCGGCTTCCAATCCCACGCATTTCTACGCGCTCGACGGCGGGGGAAGCACGTTTGTGACCGTTTCCCTTACCGCCACCAATGGCGACGGCTCGTGTCCCGATGTGCACACGGAGATCATCCAATTGCTCCAAATCCCAAACCCGGACCTGACCATCGCACCGCTCTGTCAGTCGGACGTTAATTGGCCCAACTACGAGATGATTCTGCCTCCCTTGCCGTTCGTGACCTCGTGGCACGTCGACTGGGGCAACGGCACCGACACCACGTTTGCGTCGCCGAATTTCGTCAACCCGCCCACGACGAGTTACGATGCCTTCGGTTACTTCGACATCACGCTGACCCTCGAAGGGGTGAACGGCTGCACGAACACGTGGGTGGAGGAAGTGTTCGTGGGTTCCAATCCCACAATCGGAACAGCGAACCCGGGCAACACAGTCGGGCTCTGTTCGCCTGCAGATTTGGTCTTTCCCATCACGGAATTTGTGAACAACGTGCCCGGCACCACGTACACCGTGGACTTCGGCGACGGCGTCTCAGCATCCTACAGCCACCCCCCGCCGGAGAGCGTGGAGCACACCTACTACGACGACTCCTGCGGTGAAACTACGCCCGAGGGCACGCCGAATTCCCTGCGTTTCAAGGTCACCGCAGAAAACGAATGCGGCACGTCGATTTCGACCATCGACCCCATCCGCTTGCACGGTTCCCCTGAAGCCCATTTGTCCGGCCCCGAGGAGGTGTGTGAGGGCGTTTACGACTACTTCGTCGCAGGCACGGGGCTGATTGTGACGGAGGATGATTGCGTGGAGTCTGACGTGTATTGGTCCATCGAGACGTTGCAGGGAAGCGGGACGGCGGCGGCAAGTCCCGGGGTCGGCAGTTGGTCCGAGGTGTACTACGCTGATCCGGGGCTCTACGAGATCACGGTGTACGACTACCACGCGTATTGCACGGACTCCCAAGACACCCTGCAGGTTTGCGTCATCCCAGCCCCTGCGGCGGGAGCTACTTTGTCAACCAGTTCCGGCTGCGCCCCGCTGGACGTCGATTTCAACGCCTTCACCCAACAACCCGCCCTGTGCGGCAGTTACACCCACCAGTGGACCGTCACCGGGGGCAACTATGCGTTCACCAACGGCACGTCCGCTGCTTCAGCCTCTCCCTCGATTGTGTTCTACGACGAAGCCGCGTACACCGTGACCCAAACCGTCAGCACCGTGGGCGTCAATTGCGAGCCGGCGCAGGCGAGTTACACGGTGGAGGCCTACAGCCCCGCGAGCATCGCCATCAGCGAGGGGGGCATTGCGTGCGAAGGGGATACGTGGCAGGTGGACGTGTTGAGCTGGGACAGCGGCGGAGACGCCAGCGCCGCGTTCGAGTGGTACATCGAAGGGGTGCAGGTGTTGGCCCCCATTGATGCAAGCCAAATCCTGGACCTCAACGACTCCGGAAACTGGGTGGTCTATGGCTTCCTCACCAACGCCTGCGGCACGGCCAGCGATCAGTCTGTCATGATCGTCAACGAGTCCCCGGACCTCACCGCTTCGCAGCCCCCCTCGGCCTGCGCCGGTTCCGACCAACTCATCGAGGTCAGCGGCGCCGACAACTACAGCTGGTCCATCGTCCCCGAAACCCTCCTCCCAGGCAACGATGCCGCGATCTACGCGCCCACGTCCGACCAATCCGTGACGATCACCGGCACGAATGACTACGGCGCCATCACCTGCACGGCGGATTTGGTCGTGGACCTCGTGGTCGATCCCTTGCCCGTGCTCGATCTCGCTGCTTTGCCGGCGGTGTGCGAAGGGGCGGACATCGCACCGGTCGCTGCATTGTCGGGCGGTACGCCGGGCTACGTGCTGGACTGGACGTATGGCACCGAAGTGGCCACCGGGCCCAACCCCGTGTTCACCGCCACGCCTGGGGTTTCCACCGTGGCCCTCACCGCAACCGATGCACAAGGCTGCACCGACGTCGCCTCCACGGGGGTGCAAATCAATGCCTTGCCCGCTGTAGAGGCCGGCACCTTGGACGGGTTTTGCGACCAGGCCATCGACACGCTGCTGAGTTCGGGAGTGCCGGCAGGTGGCACTTGGTCGGGCACCGGAATCGCTCCATCGGGGCTGCTGAATCCGGCGGATTTAGGCATCGGCTCGTGGCAAGTGACCTACAGTTACACGGATGCGAATGGCTGCACGAATTCGGACGATCTGACCATCGAGGTGTTCGCCCCGTTGTTCGCAGATGCAGGGCCAAACCTCGCCTTTTGCGACGAAGACACCACCGTCCAATTCACGGGTTACACCCCCACCACCCAAGGCCTGTGGGAAGGCCCGGACGATGCGGATGTCATCGACGCCGCGTCGGGCACCTTCGACCTCGACGGCTTGTGGCCGGGGACGTACACCTTCACGTACACTTACGGCATCGGCACGTGCGCCACTTCCGATACGCGCCAAGTCACCATCCACAGCAACCCGGCCTTCTCGCTCATTGCCGACGACCTCACCGTGTGCGATGGCGACGAGGCGGTGGTGACGGCGGTGGCTTTCGGTGGGGCAGGACCTGCGGGCGGCTACGACATCACGTTGATGGGGCCGGGGTGGACGTTGGTGGGGGACGACCAAGCCACCATTGAGGTGACCTTGGGCGCCACCCCTGAACTTTCCGGGGTGGTGGTCGATGGCAACGGCTGCGTGAGCGAGGAGGATTTGTCGATCATCGTCCTGCCGTTGCCGGATGTGTTCGTCGTGGATACGCTGCAGGCCTGCGATCAACCCATCTTGGAATTCTTGCCGCCCGCTGAACCTCCAGGCGGTTCGTGGTCCGGGGCCGGGGTGCTTGATCCGTCTGGATTGTTTGACCCGTCGATTCCCGGGGCCGGGGATGCTCCCGTGGTGTATTCCTTCACGGATGCTCAGGGCTGCACCAATTCGGTGGCCACCGTGGCAGATATCGCTGAGCCAGTGCAAGCCGTCGCCGGCCCGGGCGCGGTGGTGTGCAACGTGGACACGGTGGTGCAGTTGGCCGGGTTTTCGCCCGCAGGCGGGACGTGGTCCGGCCTTGCGGTATCTCCTGAAGGCGCTTGGGACGCGGGCCTCCTGGTGGCGGGCGATTACGAGGCGGCCTACACCTACGGCACCGGATCGTGCGCGACCTCGTCGATCCAAACCCTCTCCGTCCTCGCCCGGCCCACCTTGGCGATTTCCGGGCCCGCCGAGCTGTGCCTCGGCGATTCGGCCGCTTACACCGCCTCAGCTTCCGACGGCGCAGCTCCGTATCTCATCGAGTGGCTCGCGCCGGCCGCGGTGGCCGGTGGTTCAGCGGCCTTCCTGCCCACCGAGGCGGGCCTGTTCACGGTGGAAGCCTTCGTCACCGATGCCAACGGCTGTTCGGAGTGGGCGACCTTCACCACCGTGGTGCACGAATTGCCGGTGGTCGATGCCGGTCCCGACATCACGTTTTGCAACCAGCCCATTGCCGAGCAGTTGACGGGGGCGGCGCCGGTGCCGGGGACGTATTTCGGCACGCCGGCCGTTACGCCATCGGGGGAATTCAATCCGGAGGTGAGCGGCCTTGGGGTGCATGCCGTGGTTTACGAGCACGCCGATCTGGTGACGGGCTGCGCGTCGACGGACACGGTGTTCGTGGAAGTGGTGGCGCCGGTTTATGCGGATGCTGGGAGCGATGTGGTGGTGTGTTTGAACGGTGGGGAGGTGGTGTTTGAGCCGGGGACGACGGGGGAATGGAGTGGCGTCGGGAGCGCTGCGGGGTGGGTGGATCCGGTCGACGGGACGGTGGATCCGGAGGTGGCGGGGGTGGGGGTGCATGCCTTCGTGCTGAGTTACGGGGGCGGTTCGTGCTTGACGCAGGACACGGTGGAGCTCGAGGTGCTGGCGTTGCCGGTGTTGGACGTGGAGCCGTCGTCTGCTTTTTGCGTGAACGACTCGGTGGTGGCCTTGCCGGAGGCGTTGCCGGCGGGAGGGGCTTGGAGTGGGACGGGCTTGGTGGTGGGGTCGGAGCCGCAGGCGTTTGATGCGGTGACGGGGGTGGGGATGTATGATTTGGCCTACACCGTTACGGATATGGCGACGGGCTGCACGCAGGTGGCGGAGCATGTGGTGGAGGTGCTGGCGCTGCCGGCGGTGGATGCGGGGGCGGACGTGTTTTTGTGCGAGCAGCCGATTGTGGAGCAGCTCGAAGGGGCGACTCCCGTGGCGGCGGACCCGGCGGAGGATTGGTATTATGGGTTGGGTGGAGCAGCTGCTGCGGTGGATGCTTCAGGCCAATTCGACCCCTCCGTGAGCGGGGTGGGGCAGTTTGAAGTGGTGTACGCGTTCACCGATCCGGTGACCGGGTGCGTAGGGCGGGACACCTTGGCGGTGGATGTGGCGCTGCCGGTCATCGCAGAGGCGGGGATGGACACGGTGGCGTGTGCGAACGCGCCGGCGCTCACGCTGAGCGGTTACAGCCCGGCGACGGGGGGGTGGCTCTTCGGTGAGGGCGGCGGCACGGATGGGGCGTTGGACGGGACGGCGGGGGTGGTGCTGCCCCAGGATTTGGCCCCGGGCGATTACGTGCTTGTCTACGAGAACGGCCAAGGGACGTGCTACACCCGGGATTCGCTTGTGCTGACCATCGATCCGCTGCCGACCATTGCGATGGGGGATCCCGACGAATACTGCCTGAACGACACGCTGATGCCGTTGACGCCGCCGGAGCCGGCGGATGGGACGTGGTTCGGCACCGGTGTGACGGGCACGGATTTCAACACGCTCGTGGGCGCGGGCACGTACGACATTGCTTACTGGGTGGAAGATGCGGTGACGGGGTGCCGGGATACGGCGGCCCACGAGGTGACGGTGCTGCCGCTGCCGCTGGTGTTTGCGGGGCAGGATTTGACGCTCTGCGACCAGCCGATTCCGCATGTGTTGACCGGGTATGCGCCGCTGGATGGATTTGGCGGAGTGGGGGAATGGTCCGGGGTGGGCGCGGTGGCCGATGCGGCGGTGTCGCCGGAGGGGGTGTTCGATCCGTCGGAGGCGGGCGAAGGGGTGTACCAAATCGTGTACACGTTCTTCAGTTACGTCAGCGGTTGCACCAACCGGGATACCATCGAGATCGAGGTGGTGGCGCCCGTGGTTGCGAACGCGGGGCTGGATACGGTGGCGTGCGCGAATGCGCCGGAGGTGGAATTGGCGGGCTTTGCGCCGGTGGCGGGCGGGATTTGGTCCGGCATTGCGGCTGCGGGCCAAGCCGGACTGGTGAACAACACGGCAGGCATCATCGATCCGCAAGCGCTCGCGCCCGGGGCCTACGGCTTCGTGCTCGAAGTGGGCACGGGGACCTGCTACAGCGCCGACACCTTGACGCTGGTGGTGGAACCGCTTCCGCAGCTCACGCTCGGGGGCGCCGACGCGTTCTGCCTCAACGACACACTCATGCCTTTGACGCTCGCTGAGCCCGCCGGAGGAACGTGGGAGGGGACGGGGGTGCAGGGGACCGACTTCAATACATTGGTGGGGGCGGGCGTGTACGATTTGGTGTACTGGTATGAGTCGCCGGTGACCGGCTGCCGCGATACCCTCGGGCACACCGTGGAGGTTTACGCGCTGCCGGTGGTGGAGGCGGGGCCGGATTTGGTGCTGTGCGACCAAGCCATCGGGGAGCAATTGACCGGCTTTTCTCCGGGGCTCAATGCCGGTGGGACCGGCGTGTTCACCGGCCTGGGCGCCGGGGCAGCAGCGGTCAGCGCGTCGGGCTGGGTGGAACCTTCGGCGGCTGGAGTGGGCACCTTCGACGTGGTGTACGCCTTCACGGACGCTGCCACAGGCTGCACCCACACGGATACGCTTGAAATCGTGGTGAACGAGCCGGTCATCGCAGAAGCGGGGTTGGACACGACCGTTTGTGCGAATGCGCCGCTGCTGCAACTTGAGGGGTACAGCCCGCAGGCGCAGGTGAACTGGTTCAGTTTTTCGGCGGAAGCGGACGCGGCGGTGGTGGATGCGGCGGGCGGGGTCGTGAACCCGCAGGCGTTGACGCCCGGGGTGCACACCTTCGCGCTGGAATATGGCGCGGGCACGTGTTACACGCGGGATTCCATGCAGGTGGTGGTGGATCCGCTGCCGGCGTTGTCCTTGGGGGACCCCGAGGGTTGGTGCGGCAATTTGACGGACCAAACCCTGGCGCCCGCCTTTCCGGCCGGCGGCACGTGGTTTGGCCCCAACGTCCTCGACCCCGACGCAGGCACCTACCACGTGCAGCAGCCCCCCGGCACGTACGCCCCCGGCTACACCTACACCGACCCCCTCACCGGGTGCGCGGACACGGCCTTCCACAGCGTGACCATCCACCCCGTCCCGGTCGCCGACTTCGCGGTCGACACCCTCGGCTGCACGAACGCGCCGGTCGCCTTCACCCAGCTCAGCACCGGCGCGGCCCAAGCGTTCTGGTGGTTCGGCGACGGCAACGTCTCCATCACCTACGAGCCGACCCACGACTACCCGGACGCGGGCTTCTACACGGTGACGATGCGGGCGGCCAACAACGACGGATGCGCCGACACCCTCGCCACCGACCTGCAAATCACCATCCCCCCCACCGCCGCGGCGTCCCTGACCCCGACGGAAGGCTGCTCCCCCCTCACCGTCACCTTCGATAACCAAAGCGTCGCCCCCTTCGCCACGTTCACCTGGCAATTCGCGGACGGCCCCCTTTCGACGGCCTTCGAGCCCGCTCCCACCGACTTCACCGCCACCGACACCCTCGCCGTCACCCCCGTCGCCCTCACCGCCACCAACCTCTGCGGCACTTCCACGTTCGCAGACACCATCACGGTGCAGCCGGCCCCGTTGCTGTCGTTCCAACTCTTCACCGACACGGCCTGCTCGCCCTACGTCCTCGAGGTCCTCAACACCAGCGTCGGCCTGCCCGAATCGCTCACGTGGAACCTCGGCAACGGCACGACTTACGACGGCTGGCAGCCCCCGGCCACCTTGTACACCACCGGCGATGCCCCGTCGGATTTCATCGTTTCCTTGACCGGCGTCAACGCCTGCGGTTCCGATTCGGTCGCGGCCAACTTCCACCTGAAGCCGAACACGGTGTCCGCCTTCTTCGACCTCTCGACCTTCTCAGGCTGCGCGCCCCTTGACGTGGGTTTCACGGACTTGAGCACGGGCACCACCGCCATCACCTTCGATTTTGGCAACGGCTTGGCCAGTTCGGACAGCTTGGCCACCACCACGTTCACTGCGCCGGGCACGTATGCGGTGCAGCAGTTCGCGACGAATGGGTGCGCTTACGACACGCTGACGACCGAGGTGGAGGTGTTCGCGGAGCCGGACTTCACGCTTTCGACGGACCAAATCTCCTACTGCACGAACGAGCCGGTCCAATTCACCATCGCGGCCACCACCAGCGGGACGGCGGACTGGGATTTCGGCAACGGCACTACCGGGGCGGGCTTTCTCGCCACCACGACCTACCCCGAAGCAGGCACGTATTGGGCGGTGGCCGAGGTGGGCACGGCCTTGTTCGCGTGCACCGCGGTGGACAGCGTGGAGGTGGCGGTGAATCCGGCTCCGGTTTGGTCCATCACCTCGCCCGATCCCGGCTGCAGCCCCTTCGAGGCCAGCTTCCTCAACGCTACGGCGAACGCCAACTTCGTGACGTGGCAATTCAACGACGGCAGCGCCCCCTTCGTCGGATGGGCCCCCACGCACACGTTCGAGAACACGACAGGCGCGCCGGTGAATTACACCATCGAAGTCCAAGCCGCCTCAGCGAGCTTGTGCGAAGCGGACACGGCATTCACCCTGTCTGTCCTTCCGCAGCCCACCGCGGCCATCGCCCTTGCGTCCGCCGTGTCTTGCGACGTCCCAGTGGACCTGCAGATCACAAATGTGTCCGAAGGTGGTATCGCTTCCACGTGGTGGCTCAACGGGGAGCTCGTGAGCGCGTTGAACCAGCCGGACATCACCGCGACCACGGAGGGGGTGCAGCCGTTGGTGCTGGAGTCCATGAATGCGTGGGGCTGCACGGACGTGGACACGGCGTGGTTCACGGTGTACGACCAGCCGGTGGCCGCCTTGAATGTGTTCCCTTTGACGGGGTGCCAAATCCTGCCCGTCACCTTCGAGAACCAATCCGTCGGCGCCGCCACGTCGCTGCTCACCCTGACGGGCCCGGACGGGGTGGTCTATGCGGGGCCTTTGGAGGGCAGTGCAACGTTGGATTTGGCGGAGGTGGGCGTGCACACGGCGACCTTCGTGGCCACTTCAGCCGATGGGTGCCAAGCGGCCTTGGACGTGCCCCAGCTCATCGAGGTGTACCCCACACCGACCGCGGGCTTCGAGGCCTCTCCCCAAATCGGTACCGCCACCGAAATCGATCCGCTGAACGACGTGTGGGAGTTTGAAAGCACGTCGACCGGGGCTTCGATTTGGAACTGGAACTTCGGAGACGGCGGGGTCGGCTCCGGTGAATCCACCCAGCACACCTACTCCGGTGCGGGCGAATTCTTGGTCACCCTGACGGCAGCGAACGCCTTCGGCTGCATGGCCCAGGACGAGGGGTGGGTGCGCCTCGACCAACTCCTGCAAGTGTTCGTGCCCAACGCCTTCACGCCGCCGTCGCTCCTCAACCAACAATCCGGCACCGGTTCCCGCGGGTTGAACGACGCCTTCCGGCCGGTGTTCTCCGACCCCGATTTGGTGGCCGAATACGAGCTGACCATCGTCAATCGGTGGGGCGAAGTGGTCTTCCACTCCTTCGATCCCGCGGAATACTGGGTGGGGGAGGCCGTGGTGGCGGGCGGTCATTACGCGCCGGATGACACGTACGTTTGGACGCTGTATTACCAGCCGACTTACGAGGACATCGGCGTGCGGGAAGTGGGACATGTGACCTTGATTCGCGACTGATGAGGGCGCGCGAAGCCTTGTTCAATGCGGTAAGCCGGGGCTGCTTGGCCGTGCCTGGCCTCCGTTCGGTGTTCAGTGGGCTGTACACCGCAGCGCGGAAGCGCGGGGCGTTGGCGCCGCTTTGGCGGGAATTGGAGGGCACCTTCGGGCGGGCCAAATCCGGGGTCGTATTCGACGCCGGCAGCGGCATCGCCTACGCCCGCGCGTTTCCCCCCACCACGGTCCACCTGTTCGAAGCCCATCCCACCGCGGCCGACATCGCCCGCCGCCGCGTTCGGGCCGCCGGCTAGGCCCACCGCGCCCACGTCCATGAAGTCGCGGCGTCGGATGCCACCGGAACAGCGAACTTTCACGTTTCTTCTTTGCCCGGACGATCCGATTGGCGCAGCGAAGTGTCGGACAGCAGCTCCTTGTTGCCGCCCACGGGCCACATCGATCAGTTCAAGAACGTGGCGTTTGAGCGCACCATCGAGGTCCCTACTGAACGCTTGGACCGCGGGATTGTCGAAGGCAAATGGCCCGTTCCAGGCTTCATCCACATGGACGTGCAAGGCGCCGAACTCATGGTCCTCAGCGGCCTCGGCGCGCACCTGAACCAGGTTCGGTGCCTTTGGCTCGAGGTGGAGCAAGTGGAATTGTATGCGAACCAGCCGCTCGCAGATGAGGTGGCGGACTACCTCACCGAAGCGGGCTTCGAATTGGTGTGTAACCGCGCAGGGGCGACCCACGGGGACCAGTTGTGGAAGCGGCGCGCGGGAGCCTGATTCAGCCCCCGCGCAGCGTTTCAGAATTGGTCGATGAGGCCGTTGAGCGTGGCTGATGGGCGCATGGCCGCAGCAGCTTTGGTCGCATCCGGGCGGTAGTAGCCGCCGAGGTCCACGGGTTGGCCTTGCACGGCAATCAACTCTTCGACAATGGTCTTTTCGTGGGATGCGAGTGCCGCAGCCAGTTCGCCGAAAGCGGAAGCGAGGGCAGGGTCGGTTTGTTGGTCCCGCATCGCCTCCGCCCAGTAAAGCGCGAGGTAGAAGTGCGAGCCGCGGTTGTCGATGCCGCCCAACCGGCGCGTCGGGCTCTTGTCTTCATCCAAGAACCGGGCGGTGGCTTCATCGAGTGCTGCCGCCAAGACCCGCGCAGTGCTGTTGTCAGCAGCTTCACCGAGGTGCTCCAAGCTCACCGCCAAGGCCAAAAACTCCCCCAAGCTGTCCCACCGGAGGTAGTTCTCCTCCATCAGCTGCTGGATGTGCTTCGGGGCCGAGCCTCCCGCTCCAGTTTCGAAGAGTCCGCCGCCATTCATGAGCGGGACGATGGACAGCATCTTCGCGGACGTGCCGACTTCGAGGATGGGGAAGAGGTCGGTGAGGTAATCGCGCAACACGTTGCCGGTCACCGAGATGGTATCGAGGCCCTGCGCGATGCGTTCGAGGGAGAAGCGCGTGGCGTCAGCCGGGGCCATGATGTGGAGGTCGAGGCCGGTGGTGTCGTGGTCCTTGAGGTAGGTTTCGACTTTCGCCTGGATGGCGCGGTCGTGCGCACGTGCGGGATCGAGCCAGAAGACGGCGGGGGTACCCGTGGCGCGGGCGCGGTTGACGGCCAGTTTCACCCAATCCTGGATGGGGGCGTCTTTGGTTTGGCAGGCGCGGAAGATGTCGCCGGCGTGGCCGGTTTGGCTCAACAAGACCGTGCCGTTCGCGTCGACGAGTTCGGTGGTGCCGTCGGCAGGGAACTCGAAGGTCTTGTCGTGCGAGCCGTATTCCTCCGCCTTTTTTGCCATCAGGCCGACGTTGGCAACGCTGCCCATGGTGCGGGGGTCGAGCGCGCCGTTCTGCTTGCAGAAGTCGATGGTGGCGGCGTAGACGCTGGCGTAGGAGCGATCGGGGATGACGGCCACGGCGTCGCGCGAGTCGCCTTGGGCGTCCCACATTTGGCCTGAATTCCGAATCATCGCCGGCATCGACGCGTCAATGATCACATCCGACGGCACGTGCAAATTCGTGATGCCCTTGTCCGAATTGACCATGGCCAAATCCGGGCCCGCAGCCACCGCCGCCTCAATCGCTGCCTCAATCGCCTCCCGCTGATCGGCCGGCAGGCCCGCAATCTTCGCGAAGACGTCGCCGAGTCCGTTGCGGACGTTCACGCCGGCTGCGGCGAGCACGTCGCCGTGCTGCTCGAACACCGGCGAGAAGAACGTTTCCACGACTGCGCCGAAGATGATGGGGTCGCTGACCTTCATCATCGTGGCCTTCATGTGCAGGGAGAACAGGACGCCCTCCGCCTTCGCTGCAGCGATTTCGCCCGCGATGAAAGTGCGCAGGGCGGCGAGGTCCATCCGCGAGGAGTCGAGGACTTCGCCGGCTTGGACCGGGAAGCTGCCTTTCAATTCGGTGGCGGCGCCACCGGCTGCGGGGGTGAAGCGGATGGAGACTTCGGTGGCCGCCTCAGCCACAAAGGAGGCTTCGGAGCCGTAAAAGTCGCCCCCTTCCATGCTCGCTACGCGGCTCTTCGAATCCGCCGTCCAAGCGCCCATCCGGTGAGGGTGCTTCCGCGCGTATTCTTTCACCGGCTTGGGCGCGCGGCGGTCGCTGTTGCCTTCCCGCAGCACCGGGTTCACGGCCGAACCCTTCACGCGGTCGTAGCGGGCTTTGATGTCACGCTTGGCGTCGGTTTGCGGGTCGCTCGGGTAGTCGGGAAGCGCATAGCCCGCCGCTTGCAGTTCCGCGATGGCCGCGGTGAGCTGGGGCATGGAAGCGCTGATGTTGGGCAGCTTGATGATGTTCGCTTCGGGGGTGAGTGCCATTTGGCCCAGCTCGGTCAAGGCGTCGCCCACTTGCTGATCTGCGGGCAGCAAATCTGGAAATTGAGCTAAAATCCGGCCCGCCAACGAGATGTCCCGCGTCTCCATGCTCACCCCCGCCTTGCCGGCGAACGCTTGAACAATGGGCAGGAAGGAATACGTCGCCAGCATCGGCGCTTCGTCGGTCAGGGTGTAGATGATTTTAGCCATGGTCGGGATTTGAGGGGGCAAAGTTCGGGAATTTGAGGAAACTGAACGCAACTTCGCTGCGGAGAACTGCGTAATGCACGGCATGCAACATCAAATTCCACCCGCTCACCTCCGTTTCACGACAGCCCGTGAGTTGAGTGCGTTGGCAATGTGCTCCAACGTCGCTGAGGAGGTAGTCACCCAGTCATTTGACGCTTTGGCGCCCGACCCGTGGTACAACGTTCCAGGGGCACAGCGCTTCAGGCGGTTTCAGCGGTTCTTCCGCAAGGGGACGGAATGGGGCTATTCCGATGACTATTCTTTCATGCAATCGAAGCATTACAATGCCGTGGTGGGCGATGTGGTCCGGACGTTTGAGCCGATTGCATCGGAAGTCATGGCGACGGGTTTGCTGCAATCCTTTGCCCTGCAGCAGGCGGAGCACTTCAGAATCGACATCGAGGCTTACGAAGTGGCCGTCCACCAGTTCCGCGTCGCCGTAGCGGGTGAGCATGCGGGTTCTTCGACGCCGGAAGGGGTGCACCAAGACGGCCATGAATTTGTCTGCATTGTGCACTGGGACAGCCACAACATCACGGGCGGAACGTCCCGGGTGTATGATTTGGATAAGAAGTTGATTTACAGCCATGCGCTGCGGGGGCGAACCGAGGCGTTGCTATTGGACGATCGGATGCATTTTCACGACGTGAGCGAAGTCCTGTCAGCGAATGGCGAAAAGGGGTGGCGTGATGTGTTCGTTTTCGATTGGGATTTAAAAGAGAAGGAATGAAAGTCCTGGATTGTAGCCTGCGGGATGGCGGGTTTTTGAATGAATGGGGATTTTCCCCCGAGGCGATGGATGACCTGGTCGGACGCGTGTCCGAGGAGCAGGTGGACTACATCGAGGTGGGCTACCTTGATGATGTCCCGGGTTTGACCGAATCAGCGAGCTGCCGTCCAGCGACCTTGCGACGCTTGCGCGAAATCACGCCCCGGCTCGCGGGGATGATTCGTCCCACCTGCCCAGCGTGGAAGTCCGTTTTGAATGAACGGGTGGGGTTGCTTGAATTGGTGCGGGTCACGGTGCCGTGTCACGCGCCCGAGGCCTCTTTTGAAATCGCCCAAGCGGCGAAATCGATGGGCTTCACGGTGACGTTGAACTTGACGAATGTGAGCGCTTTTCCGCACGAGCGGTTGGCAGAAATTGCTGCTGCTGCGCCGGAAGTGGACGCGTTGTACTTGGCGGATTCACGGGGAAACTTGGAGCCGGGGGATGTGGCGCCTATGGTGCGCGCGGTGCGGGCCAAATGGAAAGGCGCCATCGGATTTCATCCACACAACAACCGGGAGTGGGCCGTTGCGAACAGCAAAGAGGCCCTCTTGGCGGGGTGCACGTGGCTCGACGGTTCCGTAAGTGGCATGGGGTTGGGCGGACGCAACTTGCGGTTGGAGGATGCTTTGTGCCTAGCGGACCGGCCGTTTTCGGAGGCCCTTGCAAAAGCCACGGAGTCGGACTGGGGGCTGCCGCCTGCTGCCGTGCCTTTTGAGTTGTACCGGCTTGCGGGGCGGGCGAATTGGTTGCAGGACTGGGTGGATGTGTTCACAGCCGAGCTGGGGGTGGGCCGGGTGCTCGATGCGCTGCGGAACATGCCGTCCAAGCCGTGGTTCGAGGCCTCATCGGTTCGGCCGTGGCTCGCGCCCGCTGAGGCGCGTGCTCCGTTTGAGCGGATGCGGATTTACCAGTCCCAAGGTGCGGATCATGCCGCAGCTACGCGGGTGTTCCATGATTTGGTCCAACCGGTGCACGAGCGCCACGGTGCCGTCTTCATCGACCGACATGTCTTGCCGAGTGGGGAGACGCTGGTGCGCTGGCAGTACCCCTCGGAGCAAGCCCTGCGCGACATCCAAGCCGCGGTGGCAGCCGATCAAGATACCTTGAAGCACAAGGAGGAGCGGATGCGCCACGGGTTGCACGGCAGGTCCTTTGCGGAATATGCATTGCCACGGGCATGAAAGTTGGCACCACCGACGGACCTTTCGATTGGCTCCGGGAACGATTTGGCCCCGTTGCTTCCAGCGATGAACGGGCAGTGGAGGTGTTGCTCGTTCACCAAACCGTGGTCGACCCGCCCTTGCTCGAGCGCTACCCCCGGCTGCGCGGGGTGATCCGGCTCGGCGTGGGCTACGACAAAGTGGACCTCGAAGCGTGCCAATCGCGTGGCATCCGCGTCGCGAACATCCCCGACTATTGCACGGAGGAGGTGGCGCAAAGCGCCTTGGCATTCGCACTGGATTGGGCGCGCGGGCACGCTGAACTTGAAGGCGCCCTGCGGGCGGACCCGCCGAAGTGGCAGGGGCTGTCGTTGCAGCGCGTGAAGGGCGTTTCGGAATTGACCTTCGGCGCGGTTGGGGTCGGCAGGATCGGTGGGTTGGCACTGGATTTGGCCCGCCGACTGGGTTTCCAGGCTGTGGGCTTTGACCTGGAGCCGAGCCGCTGTGTGGGCACCGCTTCCCTGGAGGAGTTACTGGCGGTGGCCGACGTCGTGAGTGTGCACGTACCGTTGGATGCGGAGACGCGGGGCATTATGGATACCGCTTTTTTTGACCAAATGCAACCCGGAGCTTTCCTCGTCAACACGGCGCGGGGAGGCCTTTTGGGGGATTCCGAGGCGTTGATCACGGCCTTGGAATCGGGCCGGTTGTCGGGAGCGGCGTTGGACGTTTTGCCTGAGGAACCCCACGTGGAATCTTCCGCCGTGTTCCAACACTGGCAACGCTTTCCCGGAAGGTTGCGCATCACGCCGCACAACGCGTTCCATTCCCAGGCAAGTGCGCGCCGGCTGTTGCAGTTTGCAGCCGCCGAAATCGAACACCTGCGCGCCCACGGGCATTTCAAGCACGACCTATGGAATTGATCGCTCACTTGGTGCCGCATTGGCCGGTAGCGGCGTGGTTTGCCGAATGGGATGTGGCCGGGGAGGCCCTCCACGTCTACCACGGCGAGGACGTGGTGGTGCAGCGCGACCGGGTGTTTGAAGGGGTGTGGGATGGGCCGTTCGAGGCGGGCCGTTTCGAGGAGTCCGCCGCCTTCTGCGGCACGGGGCTCGTGGTGTTGGATGGGGACGTCCATTTGGTTCCCCCGTTCCACCCGCAGGAGCGGATTTATTACAGCCACGATCTCTACCCGAAGCGGCGGTGCGCCTCGAATTCGCTGTTGTGCTGGCTCACGCAAACGAGGGAAACCTTGGATGTGGACTGGCCCGATTACTACGCGGACTTGCTCCAAATCCTGCAACAGGGTCACACGCCCTCGCTTCCTGCCCTTCGGCTGACGGGCGGCAAGTCCGTGCATTTGGTGGAACTGAGCGGTTGGTCAACGCGCGCATGCTGCCGCATGCCGCCTCGCCGGGGAGCGGCTTTCGAGCCGGACTTCAAGAGTTACCGGACCTTCTTTTCGGGCCAAATCCAAGCACTCATCCACAACGCCACCCAGCGCCCGCGGCCCAAACGCCTCGCCACCGCCCTCAGCACGGGCTTCGACAGCGTAGCGGTTTCCGTGCTCGCCGCGGAGCTGGGCGTGACCCGGGCGCTGACGTTCACCCAAAAGGAGGACGCCCGTTCCATCGGGGCCAAGCTGGGCCTCGACGTGGAGGCACGGGGCAGCGAGGACATCGCAGCCGTTGGTTCTCAGCTGGAATTCTTCGCGGTGGCTTTTGGGAAGAACCGGGCGCTCAGTGCCTTCGAGGAGGAGCACCGGAACGCGGTATTGTTCAGCGGGCATGGGGGGGATGATGTGTGGGGGATGGTGTCCACCTTTCAGGGGGGGCGGGATTTGGCCCGCCCACGCGACCGGGTGGTGGTCGGCAATTCGTACGCAGAATATCGCCTGCGGCTCGGCCTGGTCATTGTGCCCACCTGCCTCATAGGTCAATGGCACTGGCAAGCGATCGAGGCCATTTCACACGCCGAGGCCATGCGCCCTTTCCGCGATGACGGTTACAGCCGTCCCATTGCTCGCCGCTTGGGCATGGAGGCGGGACTGACGCGGGCGGATTTCGCTCGGGCGAAGGAGAAAGGCGAAATCACCCAACCGGAGGAGATGCATGCAAACGACGAGTCAGCCTACCGGGCATTTCTCGCTGATTACGTGCAAGGCGACCTCCACCGCACCGCCCTCACCTATGAGGTTCAAAACCACCGCAGCGAATACCGCTGGACCCCGCATTGGGTGGCCCACGCCCTTGCGCACCGTTACCGCATCTGATTGCTCGGCTTGATTTCGCCGCTCAGGTACCTCCAGATCACGCGCCCCCGCTGCTTCAGCCGTTCGCGGGTCAGCCGCTGGCCGGCACTTTCATCCGCGTCATGGAGTTCGATGAACCCGATGGTTTTGTTCACGTCGAAAATGTGCACGCCACGCGCATTGATGGTGTAATCAATCTTGCCGTAGTCCAAACCCAACTGCTCCCGCTTCGCGCGCACCGCCTCGTGCACGTCATCGAGCCGCACGCACTGAGCCGCGTTGGCCGCTTTGACAATGGCATGGGGCCCGGACAACTTCACCTCGCTGATTTCGTCCCCAAAAAATGTCGCAGATCGCGTGGCAAACCCCTCTGGATCCGCCTCCACTTCGTGCTTCTCCACCACCCACGCAGCGTCCCCCCAAGCCCAATCTGGCACCTCTGAAACTCCTTCATAAAGGAAGTAATGCGTGTCCTTGCTTGCCCACCAACGCCCCTTGAATCCTGAAAGCAGAAGTTTCTGTCGCTCGGGATACCCTTCCCGATTGAGGTTGGTTTTTACAATCACCGGCCCATCCCAGGGGTCACCTGGCCGCAGCAAACAACTGCTGATGCTCGATTTGCGGATATCGGTGACGCGGTTGTTCAAGACCAACGGATGGCCTTCCAACGGAGACAACATCCGCTCCGGGACCCGCGACACGTCCATGTGCACCAGCACCAAGTCGCTCCACCGAGCGGCCGCCCGAGCGGTCCGGAAATGCCGCACCTGCATGCCCTCCTCTTGCCAAAGCTCCTCATGCTGCGCAATCAAGTACTTCGCCCGCATGAAGGCCAGATGCCTCGGGTGCCACAAGATGCCGATTTTTGGTTGACGTGCCATTGCGTCTCAACATTACGAAGTGGTGGGCCAAACGTTGCAATTCGCCACCACTATTTTGGCAACCCGCGGGGAATCGTCGTTTCTTTGCAGCCCCCGTTCGGGCGCACCCGGACGGCCTGGTCCCGTAGCTCAACTGGATAGAGCATCTGCCTTCTAAGCAGACGGTTTTGGGTTCGAGTCCCAACGGGATCACTATTTCCGGCTGCGAAGACCGGGAGGGTGCGCAGTGGCCGCTGAACACGGTGTCACGCGCACGCTGCAACCCATCGGTCAGGAATCACGTAAGTTGCCATCATGAGGAAGTTCCGATGGATTGAAATAGGGGTGCCTTGGGTGCTGGTGGTGTATTTCGGTTTGGCCTACGCCCCTGTGGTGACCCGGGGGTGGGTGAAAAAAGCGCCGTACCCGTGCACCACCTTCAACTTGTATTCCACCATCGAACAGGCCTTCGTGCGCTACGACATCTTGCTCGATGGAGGGCAGGAAAAGGAGCGGTACTTGCTGTACAACAACACCGCAATCCACCGATTGGAGCGGAACTATTACCAAGGTCAATTGTCGAAATTGAAGGTGGAGTGGCGCTCGGGCGCGGTCGATTCCGGCGATTACCCGTGGTTGAGCGCCCTCGGTGAAACGGCGGAGTTGGTCGAATTCAGGGCGTCCGACCCCGAGGCGGTCCGAACAAATCAATGGGAGGTGCGCCCACTCGTAAAACTGAGATGATGCGACCCATCCAGACCTTCTGGGAGTCCACGGTGGTGGACGGGGTGGATTTTTTGGAGCCGACTGCAAGCGGGCAGCTCCGCGCCCGGATGCTCATCCAGTGCTACTATGTTTTCGTGTTCTTCGTCGCGTTCCGGGTGATGGAAGGGGGGATCGTCAACGGGCCGTACAATTACACGAACCTGCTGGCCTTGCCTGATTTTTTCGAGCCGGTGTGGGCGACGCGCTGGATTCCGACGGACCATTGGGAGCTGGCGATCCGCTCGTTGTGCGCCGGCTTTTTTGTGACGGCCCTGCTCACGGCCTTGCTTTGGGAGCGGTTCGCGCCCTTGCGCATCCTGAATGCGGCGTTCCTCTTCGTTTTCGTGGCCCTCATCATGTCCTTTGGCCGCCCTTCCCATGAGTTCCATGCGCTGATGTTGGCCGGGTGCATGCTCGTGTTCTTGCCGCGCGATGTGGCCGCTCCGGAAAGTGGGCGGGGCGTGGTGCAGGTGGTGTTCGGTGTGCAGACGTTTTTGTTGCTGGCGTATGCGAGTTCCGGGGTGTGGAAGTTTTTGGGTTTTACAGACCAAATCCTCAACGGCCAAACCTCAGCGTGGGCCCTTGACGCGATGGCCCGGAGCGCCTCTTCCAACCTCATCAATCACGGGGCATTCCATGTGAGTTTCGGCTACGACTTCCTGGTCAGTCACCCGAGCCGCCTGTGGTCCTTGCTTCTCATCGCGGGCTACGCGCTCGAGTTCTTCTCGATGTACGTCATCTTCCGCCCCCACCTCTTCAAGCTCTGGGGAATCGGGCTTGTGCTCTTGCACGTGGGGAATGTCTTGCTCGTAGGCCCCACCTTTCCTTGGCAAACCGTTGTGGTCCTGCTGTTCATCGTCCTCAGCCCCCTGTCCCCTCCGGTGCGCCCCCTTCAGCTCCTCGATGGCCTCCGGCACGCATTGTACCCCTGGGCCCACGCAAGGGCTCGGCAGGTGGTCATCTACTACGATGGCCAATGCCTGATGTGCAACGGATTCCTCCGTTTTTTGTCGCGGTTCGACCTGCCCGATACCTGGCTCATCTCCACCATTCAAAGCGCCCGATACCAGCAACTGTTGGTGGACAAGGCGGGGTTGCGCACGCTCGACGCCATCGTGGTGACCGTCGAAGGTGCGGATGGACGGGTGCGCATCCTGACGAAAGCCGCCGCCGTGACGTGGGCGCTGGCACGCGTCCACCGCGGGTTCCTCCTCCTGCGGGGCCTCTACCGGGTGGTGCCGTTCCTGAGCAACGTGGTGTACGATGCGGTAGCCGCAAACCGAACCCGCGTCGCACCAGAGGCCTGCCCCGTGCCCCCCGCGCGCCTCGCCAAGCACCTCGACCGCGGGTAACCTCCCGCCGCCTCAGTCGCACCGGACATGCGGCACCACGATCATCCGCGTTTCAACGGAATAACAGCCGTCCGCGTCCTGCGGCCGCACCGTGTACCGACCGGTGGGGAACAGCCCCCAAGCGCTCGCCGGAAAGCTGGTCCCTTCGCCGATCAACACGAGGCTCAGTTCCCCCGTGCCCCCCGTCGCGCTGGGCGCCACCCAACCGTCCATTGCAGAAGCCGAGCTTGCTGCCTCCACGCTGCACCCCGTAAAATTCAGGTAGGTGCAGCTCCGCGGATCGGGCAAGCTCGCCACCGGGTCGTAGTTGCATGCCGCCTCGTGCTTGTAGCCTGTGTACTCGCCTTCGTCGAGGTCGCACAACAGCCGTGAATCGCGCCTCCCATGAAGGTGTCAAGTTGATTCGCAAAGTGTTTCAGTTAACACGCGTTCTTTTTGATGGGAAGCGGTTTTGCGATGCGGAATAGGTGTTCGTGCCTATGCGGCGGTGGGGCAACGATGCAGGCGCAACGGGTGCGCCAGGCAGTGGGTAATATTTCGTACCCGAAATAAATGACAAGCTCAGGCGTAACCGGGGTTTTTTGCGTGAATTGTGCGGGTTTTTCGCTGTTTTTCGGCTTGAAAACCGTACTTTTGCGCGGAATTCATGGGGATAACCGATTATTTCGTATTCGCACTTTATTTCGCGGCCATGTTGGGCGTTGGACTCTACTTCAGCCGGAAGAACCGCGATGCAGCGGATTACTTTGTGGGCGGGAGGTCGCTCGGTGCCGGGCATGTCGGGTTGAGTGTGGTGGCGACGGATGTGGGCGGTGGTTTTTCCATTGGGCTGGGGGGATTGGGGTTTGCGATGGGCTTGTCCGGATCGTGGATGCTGTTCACGGGCTTGGTAGGGGCATGGCTCAGTGCGGTGTTGCTCATCCCGAAGGTGGCTGAGCTGGGCCGGCTGGGCAGCTTGCTGACCTTTCCGCAATTCCTGGGCAAATTTTACTCCGCCCGCGTGGTCACGGCTGCGGCGGTCATCTCCGCCATCGGGTACATCGGTTTTACAAGCAGCCAAATCCTTGCTGGGGCCAAACTCGCCAGCGCCACCTTCACCCACGTCAGCCTCCCCACGGCCTTGCTGTTCATGGGCGTCATTGCAGTGGTGTACACGGTCCTCGGCGGCATCAAGGCCGTCATTTACACCGACACCGTGCAGTGGATTTTGCTCATCTCGGGGCTCGTCTTCATCGGGTTGCCGCTCGGTTATCAGGCCATCGGCGGGTGGGAGGCCATTGCCCAAACCCTCGGCCCCTCGTTCCTCTCGCTCCGGGCGGTGGGGTGGTCGGATTTGGTGAATTGGGGCGTGACCATTGTGCCGATTTGGTTCGTGGGCATGACGCTTTATCAGCGGATTTTTGCGTGCCGCACTACGCGGGAGGCGAAAAAGGCGTGGTTCATCGCCGGGCTGTTCGAGTGGCCGGTGATGGCCTTCATGGGGGTGGCGCTCGGGCTCTTTGCGCGGGTGGCCTTGGAGCAGGGGATGTTCGCTTCCCTCGGGCACACGGAGGTCGTGGGTTTTGATGCCGAGATGGGCTTGCCGTTGTTGTTGCGGACCGTCTTGCCCACGGGGCTGCTCGGGCTGATGATGTCGGCGTATTTCTCCGCCATCATGAGCACAGCGGACAGTTGTTTGATGGCGGCCTCGGGCAACGTGGTGACGGATTTGATGCCCAAACGCGTCGCCAGCGCTACCGCCTCGCGCGGCCACCAAGGCGTCCTGCGCATGTCCCAGTGGGTGACTTTCGGCATCGGCGGGTTGGCCTTGGCACTTGCCTCGGTCATGCCCAATGTGCTCGAACTCATGCTCTACAGCTACGCGTTCATGGTGTCGGGCTTGCTCGTGCCGGTGTTGATGGCCCTGTTCACCGACCGCCCGTCTTCGGCCGGGGCTTGGATGGCCATGTTGGGCGGAGGGGCGACGACGCTCGGGCTGATTTTCAGCGGGGTGGCGCTGCCGTGGGGCTTGGATGCGAACCTGTTTGGCATCGCCGCTTCTGCGGTTTTATATGGAATTGGAAAACGATTTGCACATGCATAAAGTGATGGGAAACCTTGTATTTACTGCCCTTGGGGCGGAATCGGTCGCTCAGGCCAAATCCCGCATCGCACACTTCCTCTTCACCCACCTCGGCGAGTTTGGCGATCCCCTCGCCGACATCGAAGCCTGCCTCGACTACGTCTGCGACCCGGCCCGGGGTGGACGCGTCATCTTGGCCGAGGAGGACGGGGACATTGTGGGGGCGGTGGTGCTGAACGACACGGGGATGTCGGGGTACATTCCGGAACACATTTTGGTCTACATCGCGGTCCATGAGCGGATGCGCGGCCAAGGCGTGGGCGGGACATTGATGCAAGAGGCCATCATGAACAGCAGCGGGAGCGTGGCGCTGCACGTGGAGCCGCACAACCCGGCCCGGCGGCTGTATGAACGGCTTGGATTCGAGAACAAGTACCTCGAAATGCGGTACACCCGCGAGCCCACATGAAGCCGTTGACATCGGACGGATTGATGGCATGGCAGGCGTTTCGGCGCGAACTCCACCGCCAGCCCGAATGCTCGGGCGAGGAGGTGCAGACCGCCGCCGCGGTGGTGCGGCAATTGCGGCCGTTGGAGCCGGATGCGGTGTGGGAGGGCGTGGGCGGAGCGGGCGTCGTGGCGCTGTTCAACGGGGGAGCCGGAGGGCCCACTACGTTGTTGCGGGCCGAGTTGGACGGGCTGCCCATTGCTGAGTGGGCGGACGCGGCCGAGCGGCCACACCGTTCGGTGGTGGCGGGCAAGTCCCACATGAACATGATGCTCGTGGACGTGTCGCAACTGGATCACGTGGAGCCGGGCGATGAGGTGACGCTCATCGGTCAGCAAGGCGATTTGCAGCTCACGGTGGCCTCCTTCGGGGAGCTGAGTGACCAATTGAATTACGAACTACTCACGCGCTTGCCGGAGAACATTCCGCGGCAAGCCGTGGATTGATGGAGAAAACAAACAACATGGCTTTCATTAAACTTTACAAGGACAAACTCGCGACGAACTACCATTACCTAGAGCGCTTGTTTGCTGAGCACGACAAGGAGTGGGCGGTGGTGAGCAAGATGCTGTGCGGGAACCGCGCGTATTTGGAGGAGTTGGTGGGGTTGGGGGTGCGGTCGATTTGCGATTCGCGGATTTCGAATTTGGCCGAAATCAAGGACATTGATGCGAAGATCGAGACGATTTACATCAAGCCACCGGCCAAGGCCGCCATTCCAGATGTCGTGCGCTATGCCGACGTGAGCTTCAATACCGAGTCCTACACCATCGAGCGGCTCGCGGCGGAAGCGGAGCGGCAGGGCAAGGTGCACCGGGTCATCATCATGATCGAGCTGGGCGACTTGCGCGAAGGCATCATGGGGTCGCACCTGATCGACTTCTACGAAGCCATCCTGAAGCTGGAGCACATCGAGGTGGTGGGCATCGGCGCGAACCTGAACTGCCTCAACGGGGTGATGCCTTCGGAGGACAAACTCATCCAGTTGTCCCTTTACGAGCAGCTCATTGAGGCGCGGTTCGACGTGGGCATTCCATGGGTCTCCGGCGGCACGTCCGTCATCATACCGCTGCTGCTCCGGGGCCAAGTTCCGACGGGCGTCAACCACTTCCGGGTGGGGGAGACCCTGTACTTTGGCAACAACCTCATCACGGGCGAGCGCATCGAAGGCATGGAGGAGGACGTTCTCACCCTGCACGCCGAGATCATCGAGGTCACGGAGAAGCCGAAGGTCCCTATCGGATACCTCGGCGAGACCCCCTCAGGCGACACCTACGAAGTGAGCGAGGAGGATTATGGCCAAACCTCCTACCGTGCCATCCTCGACATCGGCTTGCTGGATGTGGACGAGAGCTACCTGACGCCCTTCGACAGCACCCTGAGGTTCTTGGGCGCGAGCTCAGACATGCTGGTGATCGACCTCGGCGAGGAGCCGGGGCGCTACAAGGTGGGCGACGAAGTGGGTTTCCGCCTGAAGTACATGGGGGCGTTGAACCTGCTCAACTCGGATTACATCGAGAAGCGGGTGGTCTGATCCGGGAGCTTATTTGCCGCTTGCGAACGCCACGATTTGGTTGTCGTCGGGCTGCACTGCGCTCCGCATGGAGGCGATGAGTTGGCCGTTCTCGTCCACGAGGAATTTGTGGAAGTTCCACTTGACGTTGTGGTCTCCGACGCCGTTCAGGTCCGACTTGCACAGCCACGCATACACGGGGTGCTGGTCGCCGCCCTTCACGGACACTTTGTCCATCATTTGGAATGAAACGCCGTAGTTGCGTTGGCAGAAGTCCCCGATTTGGTCGGCGGTGCCGGGTTCCTGCTTGCCGAAATCGTTGCACGGGAATCCGAGGATGACGAAGCCGTTGTCTTTGTGCGCTTGGTGCAGCGCTTCGAGCCCTTCGTATTGTGGGGTGAAACCGCACTTGGAAGCGGTGTTGACGATGAGCACGCGCTTGCCTTTCAAGGTCGCGAAGTCAAACGGCTGCCCTTCGAGGGTGGTCGCTTGGAGGTCGTAGAATGATTGCACGGGCGTCTGCGGGGTATAGGTGTCTTTGCCTTTCGTGAAGGTCCAAGCGGTGAGGCCAATGGCCACGAGGGCCGCTACAGAAAGGAGGAGGAACATGCGTTTCATCGATGGATTGCTTTGTGCCAAAACAAAGCCCTGACACTTTTAGTTCAAAGTGATGCGAACAACAACGGCTTTGCCTATATTTGCACCCGCTTACGCGATCGGGGCGTGGCCTAGTCCGGTTACGGCGCCTGGTTTGGGACCAGGAGATCGCAGGTTCGAATCCTGCCGCCCCGACTTCAAAAGCTGTCTGTAAAGGGCAGCTTTTTTTGTGCGCCGACGAATGTTCCGGTTTTTGTTACAGGCGCCTTTGGATTTGGCGTGACCACAATGAATCCACGTCCTGATTCCCAAGTTGACGTTTTGGCCTGAAGAAGAGCAGTGCTGACGCCGTTGGTTGCTGGTGCGCGTTACGAACCGACTCCATCACCGCGAGAACAGCCTGGAATTCCTCACTCTTCAGATCTTGAAGCCGCATGATTCTCATTCGTTTGAAACCTTGCGATGGGGATGCGCGTATTTTTTGAAGTAAAATCCATGCCATGAGCTATCGAACTACGATTATCGTGTCTCCGCGGGAGCGATTTTCCAGTGTAATTGCGTCCTTGGAGTCCCTTTTCGCCACCATTGACCCTGCCGTGCCTGTCATCGTGGTAGAAGGCGGGAGCCCACCGCAGGTGAAAGACCAGTTAAAGGCCATGCAATCGCGCCGCACGTTTGAGTGGGTCAGCTTGGATTACATGGTGATTCCAAATGAGGCGCGCAACATCGGAGGTCGAATGGCGAAGACCGAGTTCGTGGTTTTTGCGGACAACGACATTGATTACCAACCCAATTGGCTGGAGCGGCTTGAGGCCAACGCAGATGAGCATGGAAGTGACGCAGTTGCTCCGCTGATTTTCATTGGCCCATCAAAGGACAACCTCATTCACCATGCAGGAGGTTCGCTCGTCCTTGAGGAACGCGGAGGCAAGGTTATTTTGCGGGAGAAGCACCGGTTGATGAATGAGCCTATTGCGAAAGTGGAAGCCGAATTGGATGCACTCGCGCCCGTTGAAAATGAGGTGTGTGAATTTCATTTGACGTTCATGCGACGCGAGTTTTTTGAACGGTTAGGTGGATTTGACGAGCGGTTGATCACCCGGGAGCAGATGGATTTTGGCCTGAGAATAAAGGACCTGAATGCCAAAATCACATTCGAGAAAAATGCCCGGGTCACGTACATGGCTTTTGAACCTTTCAATCCAATCGACCTCGAGTATCACTTGTTTCGGTGGTCGGACTGGCGGGCAGTAGAAAGCATCGAAGTGTTCGAGAAGACATGGGGGATTCCCCTGAATCACAAAGCCATCAGATACCACTGGATTGAACAGCATCGGGATCGTGCTTGGGCATCCGCTAATCCGAAGGCGAAAGTCATGGGAAGGCATATTTACCGGAAACTTTTCGCGAATCAAGCTGAAAAGGAACTCAATGAGCGAACCGAACAGATCCGACCTCAGGTGGCACCTTTTGTTCCTGCTGCTCCCAATCGGGATGCGAGAACACTTTTTGGACTGTCATGAACAGCTGTGCGAAAGCAACTCGAATCGTCGCAGGCATGGCCACCATGCCAAGTCGGTCACGCACCGCACGACGAGCCATTCGTTCCATTCTGCCACAAGTCGATGCGTTGTATTTGTACCTCGATGGATTCGATGAAGTGCCGGAGTATGCTCACGATCAGAAAATCGTGGTGCTCAGGAGCCAAGATCATCCTGATTTGAGGGCGAACGGTAAATTCTTGGGGTTGCACTTTGATGAGGAAGCTACGCACTATGTGGCCGTTGATGACGATTACCGTTACCCCTATAATTTTGTTCGCCAACTAAGCGTAGAGCTCGAGAGGCAAAAGGATAAGGTGGTCATGGGTATTCACGGATCAGTTTTCACCAGACCGTTCGATTCATTCACGCGCAGTCGCCGTGTTTTCACATCTTGGAAAGGGTTGTCACATCAGCAGCCGGTGGACATCGTTGCGACATGTGGTACAATTCACAAGGTGAAACACCTGAAGTTTGATGTCCGCGAATGGAAGGTCACCAACCAAGTAGATCTGCATTTTGCTAAAGAAATGATTCAGAGGGGAATGCGCGGTTTGCTCGTTCCCAAACGGTTGTTTTGGGTGCTTCCGCTCGCAGTCAATCAACCCGACAGCATATTTGTTGCTTTAAAAGGAGACGATTTCGAGCAAACAGAATTGGCAAAAAAACTGTTTAACCTTGGGTAAAGTGTGTTGTAACCTTTCTTTAATTCTGACGACGTTTAGGCGTCCTGACCGCGCATTGAAGGCGGTGAAATCGGCCAGTCAATCACAAGCATTCAGCGAAATCATCGTGGTCGATGACGCATCGCTAGATTTGCCTGCTGGATGGAAGGAGAAGGTGCAGGCTGTTGATCCGCGGGTGCGGGTTATCCTGCTGCAGAAAAATGGCGGTTGCTCATTCGCTCGAAACGAAGGTTTGAAAGCTATGAAGGGGACGCATTTCATGATCCTCGATGATGATGACGCACTGCTTGCCCATGGTGTTAATCGACTTTGGAATCGGGCTAAAGCATCGGAGGAGGAGGTCTGGTTAGGGATGGTACAAACTGAGGAGGGGGGGCGGATTACTGGACGGCGATGGCCAGCGTCCACCCGAAAAGGTGAAATCTGGGGGTTGGATGAGTTTCGGTTGAATGGAAAGTTCTTCAGTTGGCATGTGAAGCAGTCAGCCATCATTCCAAAGCGCATCATTGACGAGGTAGGTGCGTTCGACAAGCAATTTCACATTCGGCAGTGGACCGAAATGTTTTACCGATTGAGCTTGGTGGCGCCCGTGCGTCGAATTTTCTCGCCAGTGTATCTCTTAAACCGAGACGGGGATTTAGACCGCCTCACGGCGCACAGTGATGAGCGCGAAGCGGATTTTAAGAAACTCGTGGCTAAACATCACAGGTTGTTGAAAGCGGTTCCTGGTAGGATGCAGGTTTTGAGTTCGAATCACAAGGAGCAAATGGCTCGTTCGGCCCAAAAGTAAGCTATGGAATTCCACCAATGTGCCCGGAATTTGGTCGTGATTGCTATGAAGCGGAGCGGAAACAATGCCGTCAAGGATTGGATCACTCATGGGAGGCATTTTGCGGTTCAAGGCAATGTCCGTCCAAAACACGTTGAACGGCGACCTGAACCCTCTCCACACCATCGGGTTATCGTTGATTGGCCTTTGGACCTGAACGCGCTCAAGCGATATGGCACCACCATTTTTCGGTTGAAGGCGCTTCTTTGTTTTCCCTTGTACATCGGTCTCGAGGATCAGGCATTTGTTGAACCCGCGCACAAAAGCACGCGCCATGTCCTGATTGTTCGCAGTTTTTCCAATGTTTTTTCCAGTCGTTTGGAGCGCTCAAAAACCGGACATCACGCCTATCCAGGGCAGTGGTGTACTCAGCTCGAAATGCAGATTTCATGGTGGTGCAACCACGTGGACGCCTTGGTCGAGCAAACAGATGAGCAAGGCCTACCTACCAATCCTTCCCTCATCGTGCCCATTTACTATGACCGCTGGCTCACAGATGAAACGTACCGATGTCAGCTCGGCGAAGCATTGGGTGTGAAAAATCCGGCCCGGCTCCCATCGAAGCGAGGAAAGGGCGGTGGCGGTAGTTCGTTCGAAGGGCGAAAAGCCCTTTCATCGCATGAAGCGCACAGCAACCTGTTGAATCGAGCGGGCCTA
>CBFHPD010000022.1:0-18504 GCA_965657495.1 uncultured Flavobacteriales bacterium | reverse complement strand
CCACCTCAAGTCCGTGTTGAAAGGCAAGGGCCACTCTACCAATGTGGGGGATGAAGGCGGGTTTGCGCCCAACTTGGGTTCCAACGAAGAGGCCATCGAGGTGGTGCTCGAGGCCATCGAGAAAGCTGGATACAAGCCGGGCGACGACATGCTCATCGCTTTGGACGCCGCATCATCTGAGTTCTATAACGCGGAAAAGGACCGCTACATGTTCGAGTCAACGGGCGACATCCTGACGGGCAGCGACCTCGTTTCGTTCTGGAGCGATTGGGTGAAAAAGTACCCCATTGCCAGCATCGAGGACGGCGTGGCCGAGGACGATTGGGCGACGTGGAAGGCGCTGACGGAGGCCGTGGGCGACCAAGTGCAGTTGGTGGGCGACGACTTGTTTGTGACGAATGTGCACCGGTTGGCGCGCGGCATCGAGGAGGGCATTGCGAACTCCATTTTGGTGAAAGTGAACCAAATCGGAACCCTCACCGAAACCATCAATGCCGTCTCGCTGGCCCACAACAACGGCTACACGAGCGTGATGAGCCACCGCTCAGGCGAAACCGAGGACGTGACGATTGCGGACTTGGCAGTTGCCCTGAACACGGGCCAAATCAAAACCGGTTCAGCCAGCCGTTCGGACCGGGTCGCGAAGTACAACCAGTTGCTCCGCATCGAAGACGAGCTCGGAGAGACCGGTCACTACCGCGGCGTAGCCTTCCGCGGCTGATTCACTCCGCGACCGCCGAAGCGCTGACGTGGTACAGGGCAATGCCCGCTGCCACCGACACGTTGAGGCTCGCGGTTTTCCCCGCCATCGGCACGAATAGCCGGCGGCTACAGGCGGCCAAGACTGCCGGAGAAATGCCCCGTTCTTCGTCCCCCATCACCAAGCATGCGGGACGAGGAACGGGGTTTTCTGTGAGGGGTTCTGCCCCTTTTTCCGTGATGGCCACGCCGAGGATGCCGTTGCTTTCCAACAGGGATACGGCCCCTGCCACGTCATCGACCCGGCTCACCGGCAGCCGCATCAAAGCGCCGGAGGAGGATTTGATGGCGTCCTCTTGGATGGGGGCGACGCCGTGGGTCGGAATGACCAAGGCCGTGGCGCCAAAGCATTCTGCTGACCGGGCAATGGCCCCGAGGTTGCGGACGTCGGTCACCCCGTCGAGCACCACAAAAAGCGGAGCGTCCCCCGATTCATAAGCGCGCGCGATGAGCTCATCGAGCGGCTGGAAGGTAATGGGGGAGAGGAAGGCGATGACGCCTTGGTGGTTTTT
Organism: uncultured Flavobacteriales bacterium; assembly: GCA_965657495.1. Taxonomy (GTDB): domain Bacteria; phylum Bacteroidota; class Bacteroidia; order Flavobacteriales_D; family Sanyastnellaceae; genus JALQTD01. Next base: position 17,233 of record CBFHPD010000022.1, on the reverse strand, counting down.
CCGGGTGATCCGGTCCAGCTTCTCCCGGGGAACGCGTTGCACCGGTACGTCATGGGCTTTCAGTGCCTCAAGCAATTCTGCGGTGCGCTCGCCTTTTTCGTCCCGTTGAATGAGCACCCGCTGGAATTCCTTCCCCGCCTCCAACGCTTCCATCACCGGGTGCCACCCGATGACATAAGTGCCCTTCGGCGGGGCGGGGCGATTGAACGAGCGGCGTGGCGCGTCCGACCGGCGGCCGCGGGGGGTGGGGGAATCGAAAGACATGGGCGAAAAATACGCGCAAACCGCCGCGTTTCAGTCGCCTTGGACCCGCCCATTGCGCCAGCTCGTCACCATCCGGTCCCACGTGGGCCGGAATTGGATGCTGCGGTCGAGCACGTAGCGGTTCGCATCGAGGGCGGATGGGGCATACCGGAAGCTGAACGTGATGGTGTTCGCGCTCCCTTCCTCGCCGTAAATCCACCACTCCGAACGCCCGGATCGGCGGACCTTGTTGGGCACGCCGTAAACGATGTGCACCATCCCACGGTCGGTCCGCCACCCTTCCTGCAGGCCCGAAAAGTAGCGGTTTGCCTCCTCCACGCGCCCGTAGTACGTAGCAATGAGGTTGGCCCCGCGGTCCTCGTCATTTCCGCAGTCGAGCCAGAACGCATCCAAGGCGCCCTTGGGGTCATCGCCCGTCGTCATGCGCTCGTATTCGCTGCGGCTCGTCACGTACCGGGTTGTCTCAATCAAATAAGGCACCGCGCGCACGTGGGGGAAATCGGCGCGCCGCCCGTGCAGGATGAGTTCGAAATCAAGGGCCAAACTCCGCAACACTGACGTCCCTTCCGGCACCACAAAGGCAAACCGCCCCTCGGCATCCGCCTGCAACGTGTCGATGGGCTGCGCCTCCAAACCGGCCAGGGGATCCGAGAACGAAGTAAACGGCGGACTGGGCATGGACGGTTCCGGAACCGCCTGCAGCCACATCCAGGCCATGCCGCCGGGGCCCTGCAGGTACACTGTGTCGCCCACCGCCACATCGCGCCCCGCGATGGGCCACCCCGATGCGTTGAACCGGTTGATGGTTTGGTGGGCCGGATCGAGTTCCCACGTTTGCAGCACTTCCGCGCTGCGGTTCACGTCCCGGATGAGGACCTCCGTGCGCAGCCCGTCCCCCCGCGCCGCGGTCGAGTCCACATCGCGCACGGCAAACCGCCACACCGCATCGAGTTGCTTCGGCATGCCGGGGGCGAGGGTGTCTTGGAGGAACCAAGCGCGGGCGCCGGTTTTGATTTGGACCGACGCAGTAAACGGCAACTCGGGAGCATCCCGCAAATACAAAAGCTCGCTCCGATCGAGGCGCACAAACAGCGCAGCCGAATCCGCCGACAAGCGCATCACCGCCACCTCGGGGTGCAGCAACCGCGCCTCCCAATCGTAGGGCTTGCGGGCTGCGGTTTGGACAGAAGGCAAGGACGACGAACACCCGGCCACTACCGCGGCGCACATCACCCCCAAGATCCACTTGTTCATGCCGCTAATTTCGGAAGATTCCGCCGCCGCATCCGCTAATTCACAGCGAACCTGTTCAAAATGAAACATAACGGCAGGAAATCCGTTGAGATAAGTGGTGAATTTAGCCGCGATATGAAACAGCACATCTCCCTCGTCTTGGCCGTTTTGGCCGCGTCCCTTCTGCTTTCAGCTTGCACCATGAGCCACTCGTGTTCTGCTTACGCGGACGCCGAAGTGGCCTGCGAGCAGTAATCAGCGGTCGCCTTTTTCGGCCCAAACCAAGCAAACCGCTTGGTCCACGTCCGGGTGCAGCGACTGCGCCACTGGACACGTGCGCGCGGTCCGCTCGAGGATCGTCCGCACCCGCTCATCGGCCTCCGGCACGTCCATCACCAGCTCCACCGCAATCCGGACGATCCGCCGGGGCCCGCTCCCCATCACCTTTTCAACCCGGGCTTCCATGCCAAGGATGGCCACGCCCAAATCCCGGGCCTTGATGCCGACCATGGTCATCATGCAACTCGCCAGCGCCGCGCTGGTCAAATCCGTCGGTGAAAACGCCGCGCCCTTGCCGTGGTTGTCCACGGGCGCATCCGTGATGACTTCGCTTCCGGAGGCCACGTGGGTCATCGTGGTGCGCAAGTCTCCGTTGTATGTCAGGGTGTATTGAGGGGCAAAATCGGCCATGGGAATCGGGTTCTGTCGACCCCACAAAGGTCGCGCAAGAATTTGGTTCACACCCCGTAACTTTGCACCGATGTCGATGAACCCCATGTTGCTCCTGGTAAGCTTGGTCGTTGCGGCCGGGGCCGTGCGCGCGCAGTCCGCTACAGAGGCGGGAGGGGCGTACGAGGGCGCAGGCACCTTCACGCGGGTGACCGATGAAATGAGTTGGGGCGGGGTGTTGCACACGCAAGGGGCGGGTTTGACGTTTTCGCGGGGGGTGTACAAGGACGGGACGCACGTGCGGATGTGGAGTGCGGATTTGGCCTACATCCGGAACCCGAAGGAGGAAAAGACGAGCAATCCGGTGTACGACGACGGCGCGGCTTACGTTTACGGCAAGGTGAATGCCTTCCACACGCTGCGGCTGCTCACGGGCCAGCAGGTGTTGCGCAGCGAGAAAATCCGGAAGGACGCTGTGCGCTTTTCGACGGTTTGGCTGTGGGGCGCGAGCATCGGCATCGAGAAGCCGGTCTACCTGGAGATCGGCTACCCGGACATCCCCTACACGAACATCCTCGTGGAGCGCTACGACCCAGACGAGCACTTCTCAGATGACATCTTTGGCCAGGCGTCGTGGGTGAACGGCCTCAACGAATTGGCCTTCATTCCGGGGGGGCACGTGAGCTACAGCTTGGAATTTGAATACGGCAACCAGCGGGAGGTGATGCGTTCGTTGAACATCGGTGCGAGCGCGGATGTTTTCCTGTGGGCGCCGGAGATTTTGGCAGACAAGTATGGCCAAAACTCGCGCTACTTTTTCACCCTGCACGCCAAGTTCCAAGTGGGCCGGCGCTGGACCCGATAACTGCAACCCATGACCGCAACTCCTCAACCTCAACGCACGCCCAAGCCCAAGTGGCTGCGCGTCAAGCTGCCGACCGGAGAAAGCTACCGCAACGTGCGCGAAATCGTTTCCGAGCACAAGCTGCACACCATCTGCGAAAGCGGGCATTGCCCGAACATGGGCGAGTGCTGGGGCGAGGGCACGGCGACGTTCATGATCCTGGGCAACATTTGCACGCGGAGCTGCGGTTTTTGCAACGTGGCGACCGGCCGGCCGTTGGAGGCGGATCCGTTTGAGCCGGGGCGCGTGGCCCGTTCGGTGAAGCTGATGGGGGTGAAGCACGCGGTGATCACGAGTGTGGACCGGGATGATTTGCCGGATGGGGGCAGCGAGATTTGGGCCCAAACCGTGCGCGCCATCCGTGCGCAAAGCCCGGGAACGACGATGGAAACCCTCATTCCTGACTTCGCTGGGAAGTGGGAGAATTTGGCCCGCATCATCCAAGCGGCGCCCGAGGTCGTTTCCCACAACTTGGAAACCGTGCGCCGCCTGACGAAGGAGGTGCGCATCCAGGCGAAATACGACCGGAGCCTCGAAGTGCTCCGCCGCCTCGCCCAAGCGAACCTCCGGACCAAATCCGGTGTCATGCTGGGCTTGGGCGAGACCTTCGACGAGGTCGTTGAAACGATGGAGGACCTCCGCTCGGTGGACTGCGAGGTCATCACCCTCGGTCAGTACCTGCAGCCGACGCCCAAGCACTTGCCGGTGCAGGAATTTGTGCACCCGGACGTCTTCGCCGAGCTCGGTGAGTTGGGCCAAAAAATGGGTTTCCGCCACGTCGAAAGCGGCCCCCTCGTCCGCTCCTCCTACCACGCCGAGAAGCACGTCCACTGACGCGGCTCCGTCAAAAAACGGTCATTTTTAGATAGCCCGGGACCGCGCGTGAACGCTGAACGGCCCTGTTTGTTGTACCTTTCGCGACTACCTGATAAGGAAAACCCAATACCATGCAATCCAAATACCTTGTGATTCCTGCGGTCTTGGCCATCGGAACGGCTTTCACCGTGAGCAACATGCTCCAAGAATCCCCATCCGATGCCGCCGACACGCGTGTTGCTACGTATGCGCCTCGTTCGGTTGAGGCGCCTGCCGCCAGCCCAGACGGGGCCTATGAAATCCGGAAAATGATGCTCGCTGACATGGAGACGGGCGAGATCAATGCTGAAGGATTGCAGCGCCTGGAGCGCGTTGCGCTGGAAAAGGCCCGCAAGGACGCGGCTTCCGGGGCGAAAGCGACCGACCACTACTGGAACGAAATGGGCCCCGACAACATCGGTGGCCGGGCGCGGGCCATTTGCGCGGTCACGGAGTTGACCCTCTTCACGGGGGGGGTGAGCGGGGGCTTGTGGAAGTCCACGGACGCGGCCAACTCGTGGGTGCAGGTGAAGTCCTTCCCCGTCCCGATGGTGGCGAGCATTGCCCATGCAGGCAACGGCGATTTGTACGTCGGAACCGGATCCCAGTTTGACAACGGCGGTGGTGAAGGCGCGAGCGGCTTCCGCGGGCGCGGCATTTGGCGTTCAACGGACTTGGGCGACACTTGGGAGATTGTCGAAGGAACCGATCCTGGAGTTTTGGGGTCTGGCGACTTCACGGCCACGGACGCGTTGGTCGCAGACCCGAACAACCCAGACCGCATGTACTTCGGTGGGGATGCCGGTTTCGGTTACATCGAAAACGGTGTGCTGACGGAAGATGCCGGTGATGGCCTTCCTTCGAATCCCGTAGGCGACATTGCTGTTGACCCGGAGGGATCTTACATGCTTGTGGCTATGAGCAACGGCCGCGTCTACCGCAGTGCGGGTTCAGACTTTGGTTCGTTCACCTCGTTGAGCGGTTCGGGCGATGGCGAATTGCCGCTCAGCGGCCTGAGCCGGGCGCGCATCGACATCTCTCAGGACGATGCGAACCACGCGTACGCCCTCTACGCGAACAGCCAGCGGCTGTTCGGTGGGTTGTACCACAGTGCGGACGGTGGTTCCACATGGGAGGAAGTGTGGCCCCCTGGATTGGATGAATTGACCCCGCTCCCTCGGGCCCAGGGTGTGTATGACTTGGCATTGGGCATCAAGAAAGGAGAGCCTGAGATTGCCTACGTTGGCGGCATTGAAATTTGGCGCTCTGGTCCGAGCCAACAAGCGGAGCAAGCGGCCTTTGCGTTCGACTTCCCAGGAACCAACTTCGACGTCCACGCGGACATCCATGAAATCATCTTCACGCCGGGCGGTACGATGTACGTGGCCACGGACGGCGGAATCTACAAGAGCGAAGACGGTGGGGAATCCTACATCGAATGCAACCGCGATTTCTCGGTCACGCAGTTTTACGGCATCGACCACAGCGCCCGTTCGGCGGTGTTGGGCGGTACGCAAGACAATGGCTCCTTGTTCATCCCCGCGGACGGAACATTCTTGAGCCTTCAAGAAGGCATTGAAGTAAACGGAGGAGACGGATTCGACTGCGCGCTTTCACAGATCACCGACAGCCCCGATGGAACCACCGCATGGATGGCGACATCGCAGAACGGTGGGTTGGTGCGCGGCACCATCGCTCCGGGTAATTTCAACAGCTACGGCAATTTTTGGGACAACGACATTGCGGACCTCCTGAACGACGAAGGTGAGATCGGCCAGTTCTACAGCATTGTTCGTTTGTACGAGAACACGGACGATCCCGACACCGAACGGGAAATCATCCTCGTGAACCCTTACGAAGAAACCGTTACTGACAGCACTTTCACGCTGAACACGAGCAACTTGAACCTGCCTTTCGAGTACACGTTGCCGGAAGGCACGGAATTGGCTTACTACGATGAGATCGTTCGCCCGGAACGCATCCTCGATGCGCCGCTGACGGAAGATCCCGATTACTTCTGGCTCGACCCCCAGCCCGCCGAGGAAATCTTGGAGTGCAACACGGACAGCGTGGTGGTCGGAACGGAGGAAGTCATTGCAGACATCACGTTGGTGTACGACAGCGTCTGGGTGGAGCAAATCGCTGAGTACTATGTCTTTGAGGTAGGTGCTGATACCACGTACGCAACGGTTGATGTGTACGAGTACACCGAGACGTGTGACACGTTGTACGTCCACGCGAGCGATGTCATCACGGACGAGCCAGGTCGGTTGAAGGTCCGCGACCCCTACACCACCATTACGGCGGTAGGCTTCGTGGGCACGCAGGGCATTTGGATCACGCGGGATGGTTTGAATTTCAACACCACGCCGGACTGGATCCGTTTGGACAATGCGCCTGCGGGCGGCGGCACCAAGGCAGTGGAATTTGCTGTGAACGTGGAGCCTGAAGCAGGCAACTACATGTTCGTCAGCGGTTGGGATGGCAAGCTGTACCGCTTTGATGGCCTTGAGTCCATCTACACGCAAGAAGACGTGCCGGCCAACATGCGCAAGGAAATCGAGTCCGCTGGTTCGGCCATCACGGGCATCGCAGTGGATGCAAACGACCCCAACCACGTGGTCATCTCCGTGGGTGGCTACGGCACATCTGCCCAAGGCAAGGTGCGTGAATCGTTCGACGCGTTGTCTGACAACCCCACGTGGTCGAACATCTGGTACGCTTCCGGTGAGTTGTCTCGGATGCCGTGCTACGATGTGGTCATCGACATGATGGATCCTTCAGGACAAACCATCTTCGTGGGCACCGAATTCGGCATCTACGCCACGGACAACGGCGGCGACGATTGGGAGTACTCGGCAGAGAACACAGGCGGTGCGGCTGGAGTGGGTGCTCCGGTGTTTGACTTGAAGCAGCAGTGGCGCGGTGAGTCCCCATGGATCGATCCTTCGAACCAAGGCTGCATCTACGCTGGTACCCACGGACGAGGCATCTTCCGCTCGGATTTGTTCTTGGGCACAGAAGAGGAGGAAGCGATGGCGGAAGAGGCAGCGTTGAATTTGTTGGTGTTCCCGAACCCCACAAGCCAAGGCGTGCTGAACATCCAAAGCGACCGCATCAAAGGCCAAGTCCAAGTGGAGTTGTTCGACCTGATGGGGCGTGTGGTGTTGCAGGAGCAGGTGGGGGGCTACGTCGGTTCGACCTTGAGCCTCGATGTGACGGCGTTGCCTTCTGGCACGTACATCGTGCGCATGGCCAACGAACAGCAGCACCAAGTCGCTCAAGTGCAGGTGCGCAATTGATCTGAAATCACAAGTTTGAAAAAGGGGCTCCTGCGAAGGAGCCCCTTTTTTTTCATTCAGATGGTGTTGCGTCCGCGACCGAGGAGGGTCAATGGAAGTGGCTCAGCTTCGCCTGCCCGCCGGTGAATCGGGCGTAAGTGAAGTGGGTAATCCAGTCGCCGAGGTTGATGTAGGGAACGCGCGAACCGCCCGGTGTGGGCACATCGAGTACCATCGGGTGATGCCGGTGTCCGAAGAAGCAGGCAGCGATGCGCGGGTCTTCTTCGAGCGCTGACTTGCAGGCATGCCAAATCCATTCCTTCTCCGGATGCGCCAGGTCGGGTTCCGCTTCCCCGTGTGCCCGGCTCCGCTGCGACCACCGCAAGGCGAGGGCGATGCCCCAATCGGGGTGCACCGCGCGAAAACAACGTTGGAGGACGGGGTGGGTGAACACCCGCTTCAACCGCTTGTATCCATGATCCCCCGGCCCCAAACCGTCTCCGTGTCCTATCAGCACCCGGTGGCCTCCCACGTCGAAGGTGGTGGGGGTTCGGTGCAAGGTGACGCCAAGTTCTGCTTCCAAATAGCCAAAACTCCACAGGTCGTGGTTTCCGACGTGGTAGTGGACGGGAATGCCGGCGTCGGTGATTCGGGCGATGGCGCCCAGCAAGCGGACACCTCCTTTGGGCACCGCATGCCGGTACTCAAACCAAAAATCAAACACGTCTCCCACAAGGTGAACCGCTGTGGCGGGGGCACCCGCTGCACAACCCGTGCCCGCGGAAATTTCTTCGAGCCAACGCACCATCTTTCGCTCGCGCAGGCGGCTCGACGCGGCATCCGGCGCACCGAGGTGCAAATCGGACGCCAAGTAAATGCACGGCGCAGGAGGCTCTGCGGTCACGGGATCAGGGGAATCGTTTTGCGAGCTGCGCCGTCAATGCCCGCCCGCGGAGGTTGCGCGCAATGATGTTGCCTTCCGGGTCCACCAGGACGGTGTGGGGAATGCTGTTCACCCCGTACTGCCGGGCCGCCGCATTGGCCCATCCGGCGAGGTCGCTCACATGGTTGGGCCAAACGAGGCCGTCCTGCTTGATCGCTTGCTCCCATTTGTCTTGCGTCTTGTCCAACGAGACCGAAAACACCTCGAACCCACGCGGCCCGTACTCGCGGTAGGCATTCACCACGTGCGGATTTTCCCTGCGGCACGGCCCGCACCACGAGGCCCAGAAGTCGATGAGGACCACCTTCCCGCGCAAATCCGACAACTTCCGTTCCTGGCCATCCACCCCAGCCATCACGATGTCCGGCGCGGGATCCCCCGGTCCGAGCGCAGCACCATTGGCCGCCCCGCCAGCGGGGGGAGGCGTCGCTACCCGCCGCGGCTTGGGGCGGTTCACCACGTTGTTCTCCAGGTACTTGAAGTACTCGTTGGTGCCCATCCGGCTGCGGTTCGCATTCATGATGGCCACCATCAATTCCCGGTGGCGCTCCGGATCGAGGTGCTCGATGGCCCCAAGTGCTGAGGGCAGGTGCGCGCGGCTGGATGCCCACGATTCCGCGTAGTCCTGCAATTGGCTTCGGATGGCCCGCGCGGTCCCTCGGTCTTTCCTCATCTCAGCCGATTGCAGTTGCATCTGGAGCGGAATAGCCCGGTTGTAGTATGCTGCGAGCAGCGCGCTTTCTGGCGACCCTTCAATTTGCGCGTCGGTGATGTAGCCGGAAGCGGGCACCTTCGCATCGATTTTCACGCCGTAGGTGCGGTCCATGATGAGGGCCAGCGGGTGTACGCCATTGATCACCAGTTGGTGAAAGTCGTAGGCCAAATCCGCTTTCACATCCATCGTAAACTTCCCCTCCGCATCCGCCTGCACCTTCATCACCGGGGTCAGCCGCCCCCCTTTGTAAGTCCGCAGTTCGACGCGGACGTTGGGTTGATCCAGCTGGCCCGCGATGGTGCCCGCCGGCACCGGCATGGTGCGTTTCGGGAGTTCGATGCGTTCCGCAGTGGCCGCATCCCCGGTCCCTTCCGCTTCGGTGCCGCAACCCACCGCTACCAGCAGCGCCACCGCTGCCGCCCAAATCCAACCTTGCGCCATCCTGCGCTGCTTATTAATCGCTTCCATGGTTCAAATATCTTGAATTTTTCAGCTGTTTCGGCGGACCGATGCGGCGGTTTCCTGCAACCACGCGCGCGCGGCCTCGGGATCGGCCCATTCGGCCACAAGCGGCACGTAATAGACCGCGACGCCGTCGAGCAAATGGCGGTGGGCTTCCAAGCGCGCCGCGTCCTTTTCAGTCGTGATGATGCCTGCGATGCCGTCGGTGTCAAAGGCCGTTACCCAGCGTTTGACCTCCTCCTCCGTAAAGGCATGGTGGTCGGGGAAGGCCTCGCGCCGCACGATTTGGTAGCCCTTCGCCAGCCCGTCCATGAACCGCTCGGGACGGGCAATGCCGGCCACAGCGAGTACGCGCGGTCCCGAGGCGGCATGGGGATGCGGTGCAGGCACGGGCATGCTGCGCGCGGCGGCCGACCACGGTTCGAGGCGGCCTTCGGTCATGCGGGTGAACCACAGCGGCGCGTGCTCGGGCCAGCCACAGGCCGCCCGCTCGCCCTCGAAGTCCCCGCTCGTGCGGGTGATGACGGCGACATGCGCCTTTCGGAGGCGGTGCCGCAGGTCGCGCAACCGGCCGGCGGGGATGAGGCGGTCCCGGCTGACAGGCTGGGTGGCGTCGAGCAGGACCATGGTGACATCGGGGACGAGGCGCCGGTGTTGCATGGCGTCGTCGAGGACGACCCAGCGGAGCTCGGGGTGCTCGGCGTGCATGCGGCGGACGCCTTCGAGGCGGTCGGCGCAGACGGCGATGGGGGCTTGCGGGATTTGGCCTTTCAACATGCGGGGTTCATCGCCCACCTTAGCGGCCTCCGACTCCGCCGTTACCCATGCGAAATCCTGCCCCGCACGGCCGTACCCACGGCTCAACACGCCCACGCGCCCGGAGCCGACGGCTGCCTCCAACTCGCGCACCACCAAGCGCACATGCGGGGATTTGCCCGTGCCTCCGACTGTGATGTTGCCCACCACCCACGTCGGGATTTCCGCCTGCGCACTCCGCAGCAACCCCGCGTCAAACGCCCAATGCCGCAGGCGCAACACCGCGCTGTGCAGGGCGGAAAGGGGCAGGAGCCATGGACGGGGGCGGTACGGTTTCACAGGTTCAGGCGGGCGGTTTTGCAAGGGTTATCTTTGCCGACATGCAAGATGCAAAATCCTTGACGGTTCGCCACATTTTGGACGCATTGCACGCGTGGGCACCCCCGAGTTTGCAGGAGTCGTACGACAACGCGGGCTTGCTCGTAGGCCAAATCAACGCCCCCGTCACCAAAGCGCTCATCTCCCTCGACTGCACCGAGGCGGTCGTGGCCGAAGCGGCCCGCAGCGGCGCCGAGCTCATCGTGTCGCACCACCCCATCGTATTCAAGGGCCTCAAACGCCTCACCGGTTCGGATCACGTCCAGCGCACGGTGGAGGCGGCCATCCGCCACGGCATTGCCCTCATCGCGGTCCACACGAACCTCGACAACGTTTCGACCGGTGTGAACCTCGCCCTCGGCCGGCAACTCGGCCTCGCCCCCGAATCCCTGCGCATCCTGCGGCCCATCCGGCAGCAGCTCAAGCAGGTCGTCGTGTACACCCCAGCCGACGCCGCCCAACGCGTCACCGAGGCCATGTTCGCCGCAGGAGCCGGCCACATCGGCTCGTATGACGAATGCGGCTTCCACCTGCAAGGCGAGGGCACCTTCCGCCCGCTGGCCGGGTCGCGGCAGGCCCTCGGAGCGGTCGGCACCCGCGAGCACGTCGCCGAAACCCGGTCCGAGGTCCTCGCCGAAGCGTGGCGCGTCCCCGCCATCCTCGCCGCCGCCCGCGCCGCTCACCCCTACGAGGAAATGGCGCACGCCGTCTTCCCCATGGAACAAGCCCACCAAGGCATCGGCGCCGGCATGGTCGGCACCCTCCCGGAGCCGCTCCCCGAGCAGGAGTTCCTCGCCCGCACGAAGGCGGCCCTGGGCTGCGCGGCCATCAAGCACACCGACTTCACCGGCCGCCTCGTCGAGCAAGTCGCGTTCTGCGGCGGGTCGGGCAGCTTCCTCCTCGGCGACGCCGTAGCCGCCGGCGCCGATGTGTTCGTCACCGGCGACTTCAAGTACCACGAGTTTTTCGGGGCCGAGGGACGGTTGCTGATTGCGGACGTGGGGCATTATGAAAGTGAGTGGTGCGTCACGGATTTGGTCCATAGCTATTTAAAGGAGCAATTCACGGAAAAATTCCCTAATTTTGCCCTCCTGATTACGCAGGAGAACCCAAACCCTGTCCACATTTTCTGACCCACCATGGCGAAAACAACGAAAGTCACCACCGCCGAAGACAAGCTGCGCGCCCTCTTCGATTTGCAGATCATCGACTCCCGCATTGACCGCATCCGCATCCTGCGTGGGGAGCTGCCCTTGGAGGTGCAAGACGCGGAAGACCAAATCGAAGGCCTCCGCACCCGATTCGATAAAGCCAAAGGCGACGTGGACTACGTGAAGCAAAGCATCGCCGCCTACCAAAACGAAATCGAGGAGAGCAAAGCCCTCATCGCGAAGTACACCGAGCAGCAGAACAACGTCCGGAACAACCGCGAATTCGACTCGCTCAACAAAGAAATCGAGTACCAAACCCTGGAAATCGAGCTCTGCGAAAAGCGGATCCGCGAGAACAAGGCGAAGCTCGAGGACGTGGAAGCCAAAGCGCAGGAAATCGTGGAGGTGTTGCAGTTGAAAGAGGAGGACCTTGCATCGAAGCGTTCGGAGCTTGAAGCCATCGTGGCGGAGACGCAGGCCGAGGAAGATGCGCTGGCCAAATTGAGCGAGCAGCTCGCCGAGGGCATCGACTCCCGCTTGCTCGCCAGCTACCGCCGCATCCGCGGTGCCGCGAAGAACGGCCTCGCCATCGTGCCCATCGAGCGCGATGCCAGTGCCGGTTCGTACATCAAGATTCCGCCCCAGCGCATCATCGACATCGCCCAGCGGAAGCGCATCATCGTCGACGAGCACAGCGGCCGCATCTTGGTCGATCACGAGCTCGCGGTGGAAGAACGCGAGCGCATGGCGGCGGTCATCGACAAGGAGCTCGCCAAGGTCATGGCCTGACCGCGAGCGGCCTGAACATGAAAAACCCCGGGCGGCAGCGTCCGGGGTTTTTCATGCGCCGCTGTTTTGCGTCACAACCGCGCCCCCACACCGAGGGTGAACATTCCGTTTTGGCGATACAGCGTCGCGGGCGGCAGGGCGTCCAGTCCCCAGATGTACAGGTCTTCTTCCCAAATCGTCATCAAGTAGCTGAATCCGGCATACCACGTTTCGCCCCGGTACGCCCAGCCGATGGAACCGTGGTACCGGGTGGCATCGGTCTGCACGTCGGCTGCGAGGCTGTACGGGCTGGGCGCCATGCCTGCGCCAAGGCGCACGCGGTGGTCCCGGGCCACCCGGAACTCCGCGCCGACGCGCGCGGCGTGGCTGACCGCGTAGATCGCAGCGGCGGCCTCGTTTTCAGCCGCGAAATCATAGGCTTCGGGCCCGGAGAAGGCTGCAGCGCGCAGCTCGCCTTGGCCGTAATCGCTCCGCTCGTATTCCGCCGTGACGATTCCGGCTTTGCCCATGATGAAGACCGCTTGTGCGGCGAGCCGCGAGGGCGTGTAGATGATGTACTCAAATTGGTTCAACGGGCTGCTGAATTCGTACGAGGTGCCGTCGTTGAAGGCGCTGTTCACACGGGTCGAAAAGCCATCGCGGAAGGTGAGCCGGGAGCGCGTAGCGTAATTCACGCCCACCCGCATCCAATCGGCCGCTGCCCAAATCGCACCCACCCGCAGGTTCACCCCTGATCCTTCGATGTCCAGCTGCTCGCTGTACGACCAACCGGTGAGGGCAATGGTGTCGGTGAGGGGCGATTCCTCGTGCCGGGTTTGTTCGGAGAAGGTCACCCGCGGCAAGCCCACGCTGCCCCCGAAGTAGAGGCGGTGCCGGAAGTTGGCGGCGAAGGAAATGGCCGTCTCGGCGTGCGTGCCGGTGCGGTCGATGCGCTTGCTCGCCCGCGCTCCTCCGGCGTCGTTCATGGCAGAAACGTAGCAAGTCTCGCACGCGGGATTCGCGGGGTCGGGGTCCAGCAGGTAGGTTTGCCATGCCGGGTCAGCCGTGAATGCATTGAACGATGCCGGGTAGGTGCCCTGCGCCTGGTCGAGGAAGACGTCGAGCAAGCTGCCACCGATGGCTGCGCCGTCCAAGGTGATCTGCTTGTGCAACTCCGAGCGCTTTTGGTAGGCCACGGCCAAGGTCACAAAGGGCCAGTCGGGGTTGATGCTCGGGTAGGTGATCGCCAGTCCGGCGTTGCTCACCGGGGCGTTGCTGCTTGCACCCCGCTGGGTCAGGCCGCCGAAATTCGTGCGCGTGGTGGCACCGGTGAAGCCCCAATGGAAGCCAACATCGCCGCGGCGGTAGAGGCCGAGGCCGGCAGGGTTGCTGAATCCCGAAGACAGGTCGGCGCCCACCGCACCGGCCGTGCCGCCCATTCCGATGTTGCGCAGGGTGCCGAAGACTTCGGTTTGGCTGTAGCGCAGGATGTCGGACTCGTTCTGGGCGAAGAGGGGAGCGGCCAAGGCCGTGCCAAGGAGGAATGCCAGGAACTGCCTCATCCGCCGCGCCCGCTGCGTGAGGGAGAGGAGGAGCCGCGGGATCCGCCGCCCGACGGGCGCGAGGGAGAGGTGGACGGACGAGAAGGCGCGGAGGGGCGGGTTGCGGGCGGCGTGGTGGACCGGCTGGGCCGGGAAGGGGTCACCGACCGGCTTGGACTGCTCGGCGAGGGCTCGGTGCGCGGTGTGGTGGCCGGCGCCGTGTAAGGTTCACGGACTTCGTCCGGGATGCTCGGCGAGGAAAGCATGCGTTCCCAAGGCGAAACGCTGCGGCGCTCCGTGGCAGGCGCGGGTGGCGTGGCCACTTCGATTTCGGTATGGCGGCCGAGCGCTTGCTCCATGATTTGGGGTGTGACGAGGGGCTCGGCGGCTTGTTGCCGCGGTTGGACGAGGAGGCCGTTGGGGCCTTGGTTCGAGTTGTTGCCGGAGCTGCTCAGCAAGGGAACGCGGGGCCCGCTGCTGACGTTGATGCCGGTGTTGTCGGTCCAGCCGTTGTTGCCGTACCAGCCGCCCGCGCCGTTGCCCCAGGCGGGTCCGTAGGGGTTGTAGCCATACGGGTTGTAGCCGTACGTGGAATACGGGTTGTAGCCGTAGGTGCCGTAGGGGTTGTAGCCGAAGGTGTTGCCGTAGGGATTGAAGCCAAACGCGCTGTTGCCGTAGGGGTTGAAGCCGTAAGGGGAGTAGCCGTATCCGCCGTAGGGCGCGTTCCAACCGTTTCCGAAGGTCCCGAAGTTGTTGGGGCCAAAGCGGTCATACGGGGAGCCCCAACCGATCATCGAATTCGCAAACGGCGTGAATTCCTGGCCAGACCGGTCGCTCATCGCCGCGCGATCGGGGTCGTAGTAATCCTCGCCATCGCTCACCCCCGCTTGCTCATAGGCAAAGGCCAAATATTCCGCATCCGTCACAAATTCTTCCCCCCGTCGCAGGTACACCTCGTCTGTTTCGAGGCCGGCGACGACCCCCAATCCGGTGGGGGCGCAACCTGAAATGGCAAGGAGCAACCCACCGGCCAAGGCGGGCAGCAAGGGGAGGCGGAGGGATATTGTGCGATTCATTAGATGCAAGGTAGGAATTTCGGTAGTTTTGCGGGGCGAATTCGCTCACGTGGCGTGAGGGGATTTGGCCTAAAAACTGCAAAAAGCATACCAAATGGCAACCAAGCTCACCTCCCGCGACACCGATTACAGCAAATGGTACAACGAACTCGTCGTGCAGGCGGACCTCGCGCAACACAGCGACGTCAAGGGCTGCATGGTGATCAAGCCGTATGGTTTTGCCATCTGGGAGCGGATGCGGGACGTGCTCGACGGCATGTTCAAGGAGACCGGCCACGTGAATGCCTACTTCCCGCTGTTCATCCCGAAGAGCTAC
Organism: uncultured Flavobacteriales bacterium; assembly: GCA_965657495.1. Classification (GTDB taxonomy): domain Bacteria; phylum Bacteroidota; class Bacteroidia; order Flavobacteriales_D; family Sanyastnellaceae; genus JALQTD01. The sequence goes on along the minus strand of CBFHPD010000022.1, from coordinate 1,921 downwards.
CTGTCGAAGGAGGCGGCGCACGTGGAGGGGTTCGCCAAGGAATGCGCGGTGGTCACGCACTACCGGCTCATGAACGACCCCGACGGCAAGGGCGTGGTGGTGGACCCGTCGGCGAAGCTGGAGGAAGAGCTCGTGGTGCGGCCGACTTCGGAGACGATCATTTGGAACACGTACAAGGATTGGATCCAGTCGTACCGGGATTTGCCGCTGCTCGTGAACCAGTGGGCGAACGTGGTGCGGTGGGAGATGCGGACGCGCCTGTTCCTGCGGACGGCGGAGTTCCTGTGGCAGGAGGGGCACACCGCGCACGAGACGAAGGACGAGGCGGTGGCTGAGGCGCGGAAGATGCTCGAGGTGTACGCGGATTTTGCGGAGGGCTGGATGGCGATGCCGGTGGTGAAGGGCGTGAAGACGGCGAGCGAGCGGTTTGCCGGGGCGGAGGACACGTATTGCATCGAGGCGATGATGCAGGATGGGAAGGCGCTGCAGGCGGGTACTTCGCACTTTTTGGGCCAAAACTTTGCGCGCGCGTTCGATGTGAAGTTCGCCACGCGCGAGGGCGGGCAGGAGCTGGTGTGGGCGACGTCGTGGGGCGTGTCTACGCGGTTGATGGGGGCGCTGATCATGACGCATTCGGACGATGCCGGGCTGGTGTTGCCGCCGAAGTTGGCGCCCATCGAGGTGGTGCTGGTGCCGATTTACAAGGGAGCGGACCAAATGGCCGAGATCGTCGAAGCCCTGTCCGGCATCGCTGCCGAACTGAAGGCGGCCGGCATCCGGGTCAAGTTGGACGACGACGACACGAAGCGGTCGGGATGGAAGTTCGCGGAGTACGAGCTCAAGGGGGTGCCGGTGCGCCTGGCCATGGGGCCCCGCGACCTCGCAGGCGGAACCATCGAGGTCGCCCGGCGCGACACGAAGGAGAAGGCGTTCCTGCCGACCGAAGGCATCGTCGCCCACGTGCAAGGCCTGCTCGTTGAAATCCAGGACAACCTGCTCGCTCGGGCCGCATCCCGGACCGCCGACACCACCACGGTCGTGAACACCTGGGACGAGTTCGTCGCCGCCCTCGACGCCGGCGGCTTCGTGAGCGCCCACTGGGACGGCACCGCCGAAACGGAGGAGCGCATCAAACAAGAGACGAAGGCGACCATTCGCTGCATCCCGCTCGACGGCGACACCGAGCCCGGCACGTGCATCCGCACCGGGGCCCCGTCGGAACGCCGCGTCCTGTTCGCCCGGGCTTATTGATGGGACATTGAGGGAATTGATGCTGGGATTTGGCCTGCAATGCGGAACTTAGCCGCATGGACAGCAACCTCCCCATCGGCCTCGATCGCGGCGCAGCCCAGACCCTCTCAACGGGCCTGAATCAGCTGCTCGCCGACCTGCACATCTTCTACCAAAACGCGCGTGGCTTCCACTGGAACATCCGCGGACGCAACTTCTTCGAGCTGCACCTCAAGTTCGAAGAGCTGTACAACGACCTCATCCTCAAGATCGATGAGGTGGCCGAGCGCGTCCTCACCCTCGACGCCACCCCCCTCCACGCCTTCGAGGACTACCTGAAGCACAGCGATGTGCCCGTCGTGCGGGACGTGACCGATGGCACCGAAGCCGTGAAGCACTGCGTCGCTGCGTTTTCTGTGTTGTTGGTGCGCGAGCGGGCATTGCTGCAAATCGCTTCCGAGGCCAACGACGAAGGCACAAACGCCCTGATGAGCGACTACATCCGCGAGCAAGAAAAGCTGGTTTGGATGTACCGCGCCTACCTCGGCTGAGCCAAATGAATTTTTTTTTCGGTGAGTGTTTGTCGGAAGCAACAGCCGACGTATATTTGCGCTCCCAATCGGCCCGTTCGTCTAGGGGTTAGGACGCCAGGTTTTCATCCTGGTAGCAGGGGTTCAAATCCCCTACGGGC
>CBFHPD010000021.1:0-3591 GCA_965657495.1 uncultured Flavobacteriales bacterium | reverse complement strand
GATGGTGCCGATGGCTTCCCCGCTGGCCACGGATTCGACGAGCCAAAACCCGTACCCGAACTCCTCAAACGGCGGGTCCTTCGCGAGCATGGCCGAAATCGCCAGCACGCTGGCAAAGCGCCGCCCTGGATCGACGTACGTCATCACCTCCGGATCGCATTGCAGCCGGAAGTACGCGAGCCGGTCGCGGTCGCAGTCGGTCCAACGGCGGAAGCGGAGGCGCGGGGTGGGCGGGGGCGGGTCGGGGATGCGGGCGGTGGGGAAGGACATGGCGGGCAATTTAAGGAGCGCGGGGTGCGGGGAGAGTGGGATTTGGCCTATTTTTGCGCCCAAATTCAAGACCAAATGGCCACGAACCGCACCTTCACCATGATCAAGCCGGACGCAACCGGCGCGGGTAACACCGGGAAAATCATCGACCGCATCATTGAAGCGGGCTTCACCATCAAGGCGATGAAGTGGACGCAACTCAGCATGGCCGACGCGAGCGCGTTCTACGCTGTGCACGCTGAGCGCCCCTTCTTCGGCGAACTCACTGAGTACATGACCAGCGGCCCGATCGTGGCAGCCATCCTCGAAAAAGACAACGCCGTGGCGGACTTCCGCGAACTGATCGGCGCAACGAACCCCGCTGAAGCCAAGCCCGGCACCATCCGTGCGGACTTCGCTGAGAGCATCGCGGCCAACGCCGTCCACGGTTCGGACAGCGACGAAAACGCGGCCATCGAAGGCGCGTTCTTCTTCTCGACGCGCGAGCAAGCGTAAGCGATACCGATTTCGAAGGAAGCCGGTCCTGTGAGGGGCCGGCTTTTTTTGTGCCATAAGCTGGTCAGGCGGGGGCCGATTCGGGGAAGAACGCGTTGTCGAAGTTCAGGAGGTAGAGCTCCTTTTCGGCACGGGTGAAGGCCGTGTACAGCCAGCGCAGGAAGGCGATGTCGATGAGTTCCTCGGTCAGGTAGCCCTGGTCGATGATGACGGCCGGCCACTGCCCGCCCTGCGCCTTGTGGCAGGTGAGCGACCAAGCGAATTTCACCTGGAGGGCTTGGTAGCACGGGTCTTGCTTGACGGCCTTGGCGATGGCGCGCTTGTCGCCAAGGTGCACGTAGTCCTCGGCGACCGCGTCGAACAGGGCTTGGAGCTCGGCGTGGGGGAGGGAGGCGCCTTCGTAGTTGAGCACGCTCAGGTGGATGACCACCGCGAAGGGCTGCTCCTCGGGCAGGTCGATGAGCCGGATTTCGGCTTCGGCAAAAGATTGGCCGTAGCGTTCGAACCGTTTGGTGATGCGCACGATTTCGACCACGTCGCCGTTGGCCAGCAGGGTGTTGGGCAGCGAGGTGGCCTGGGCGAGCCAGTGGTAGTTGTTCTTGACGACCATCAGGCGGTCGCCGGCGTTGAGGTCCTCTTCTTGCCACAACACCCGAACGCGGATCTGCTGGTTGAACAGGTTCGCGCGCTTGTTCGAGCGGGTGATGACGACCACGCCGTCCTCGCCGTACCGGTTGTGGAGGTCTTCAAGCGTTTCTTGCAGGTCGTAGCCGTCGAGCCGTTTGAAGTCGGGGAAGCCGAGTTGGAGGGCGGGGAAGGAGGTTTCGCCGGACTCGAGCTGGAGCCGCAGGCGGTGCGCGTTGAAGAGGATGCCGCTGTCGAGTTCTTGGCGGACCACGTCCGTGAGGCGGATGGTGGCGATGGTGAGGTAGAAGCCGGACCGGAGGCCGGGTTCGTCAAGGGCCGGGCTGGTGTCGCAGCCGATGGGGGGCAGCTGGGCGTCGTCGCCGACGAGGATGAGGCGGCAGTTTTCGCCGGAATAGACGTACTCGATCAGGTCGTCGAGGAGGCTGCGGTAGGAGAAGCCGGCCTCGTCGGAGCGGCCGCCGGACTCGCCGATCATGGAGGCCTCGTCCACGATGAAGACGGCACGGGTGAGGGGGTTGGGGGCGAGGGCCGTGGCGGGCTGGCCGTCGCGCGACCGGGTTTGGACGTAGATGCGGCGGTGGATGGTGGAGGCGGGGATGCCGGCGTAGCGCTCCATGACCTTCGCCGCGCGACCGGTGGGGGCGAGGAGGACCGTGGGCACGCCTTGTTGGGCGAGGACGCGGACGAGGGCGCCGACCGAGGTGGTCTTTCCGGTGCCGGCGTAACCGCGGATGATGAGGGCGCACCGCGGGCGGTCGCTCAGGAGGAAACGCGCGGAGGCGTGGATGAGCCGCTCTTGGCCGGGGGTGGGGGCGTGGGGGAAGGCGGACAGGATTTGGCCTTCCAACTGATCGAGGGCATCGTTCACGGGCCAAAGGTACCGCGCAGCCGCCGCCACGATTCTTCACACTTAGGAATTGTGCAAAGCTGAAAGGATGTTGTAGATTCGCGCAGCAATTCAGAAGCCATGGACAAGTTTTTCCGCGAAGCCAATAAGTACGTCATCACCCTGATCCTTGTGGTGTTTGGCGCGATGTTCCTCAACAAGTACCTGTCTGGAGACGAGCTGGAAAGCCAGCCGGAAGCGATGTTGTGGGCTTCCGTGGCGCTGATTACGGTCGGGTTGTTGGCCATGCCGGTGGTGCTGGAGCGGTTGAACCGGGCGATCTACGTTGGGTTGGCGGTGGTCGGCTCGGTAGCGGCTGTGTATTTGTCCTGGGCGGTGTTCTACAGCGTGGACGAGGAGATTGAGTTTCAAAAGACCAAAGCAGAGGTCGAAGCCGTGACCATCCAGCGCCTCAAGGACATCCGCGATGCGCAAGAGGCCTTCCACGACATCCACGGCTACTACACCGATTCCTTCGATTCGCTCGCGGCCTTCATGAACAAGCCGGTGCTGCCGGTGAAGTACAGCATGGGCTCGTTCCACGACACCCTTCCCGAGGCGACGTCGCTTGAAGAGGGCTACGTACTGCGCCGGGAAGAAGTGGCCGAAGTGGCTGAAAAGTTGGGCGTCGATGCCGAGCAGTTGTTGGACGACATCGTGAACGATGCGAGCCCTTACAAGGTGCGGGACACCCTCTACACGTCGTTCTGGGCCGAAAACTTCGCGCCCGAGAAGCGCGCCGAGAAGAAATTGCCGTCTGTTGACCTCGAGGGGCTGTGGTTCAACCCGCTCAGCGGAGTGAAGTTCTACATCGCGACGGACAGCGTGGAAGTGGGGGGCGTGCGGCAGTCGACGGTGCTGGTCAAGGACATGACGCCATTTGGCCGCGAAAAGGTCAAGAAGGACACCTTGCAGTTCGGATCGCTCACGGATGCCCACACGGATGGCAACTGGCGCAACTGAGGCGCCACTCCTGTTGATGCATTGGGACGGTTCCCGCCTGCAGTGGGCGGTGACCGCAGGGCGCGCGTGCTTGTCGGCCGGCGAGGAGGTGGCCGACGGGGCTTCGCAATTGGTTTCGACGTTGGAAGGGCTGCGGGGCAAGGGGCTCACGGCCGATGAAGTGATTTGGTCGGTGCGGCATCCGAGGTTTTCATTGGTTCCGGATTTGGTGGATGGTGGCGCGGCGTTTGCCTTGGAGCATGGCGTGCCGGCGGGGGAGTTGCGGGCGCACCGGTCGGACCGGTTTGGCGATCCGATGGCGTGCTGGGAGGACGTGGAGGCGGCGGTGG
>CBFHPD010000020.1:0-2758 GCA_965657495.1 uncultured Flavobacteriales bacterium | reverse complement strand
CCGCCCCGGCCCACAGCGCGGTGGTGATGGCGTGTTGGTGATGAACCAATTGACGGAGGGCTTGCTCGTTTACGCCGATGGGCAACAGGATTTGGCCCACTTCTTCGAGGTGGAAGCCGAGCACGAATCCGAGCGTCAGGGCGCCCCAAGCGATGGCCACAAGCGGCTGGTGGCGGGATACATTCCAAGCGGCCACATCGGTTTGACCAAAGTGCCAAACGCTCGCCGCAATGAAGGCGGTCACCCCGAAGGTGGGAGCCCAGCACCACACCGCCAAGGTCACGGCCATGATGGACAGGTAGCGCGCATAAAACGCGGTCGTCGAACGCCCACCCCATGTGATGCCGGTGATGGCGTCCAGTGCGCCATGCGGAATGCCCACTGCAAACAACCCGACTGCGAGCAAGCTGTGCCCTCCGATTTGGGCGGCATCCCCGGAACCATTTGCCCACCACAAGGCGCCTACCACGGCGAGCCAAAGCAAGGCGGCAACCCATGGGAAATGGCGGTCCTTGAACCGCCACCAGCACGCCTGCAAAAAGGGGGCTATGGGCAACCGTGCGAACATCCGTGCCTCCTCCCACGGGTGGGTGGCTTCGTCCAAAAACTTGAGGACGAAGGGGGCAGGTCGCGCGCTGAAGAGCCGCTGGAAAATGGGCTTGCCACGGCTTGGCCGGTCGCGAAGGATGAGCAGGAGCAGCCGATCGTAGAAGGCGAACCGGGGACGGCTGATCGGTGCAGGGAGCGGTTGCTGGGCGTCGTTTTCACCTGCTTGCTCGAGGTGGCTGCAGATGGCATGGGCGTGGGTGACCATGGATTTGAAGGCGTATCCGGTGCTGGGTTTGACCCTTCCGGCGCGTGTGCCGAGCGCGGTCCAGCGGGGATGTGCGGGTAGCGCTTCGTGCTGCATCGGGGCCATGCACATGGGGATGCCCCCCGTTTCCACTTCTTCCACTTGGTAGGGGCCAAAATGCGCACGGATGTACGCGTCCAGGACGCCCGCTGCCTCGTCTGTGCTGAGCGCCACTTGTCCGAATCGGGTCAGTTCAACCAGCCCGGAAACCTCGCCTTCAGGCAGGGTGTACATGAATTGCGTGGCCCCTTCATCGCCTTGTGGAACATGGAAGTCCATCATGTGAAACGCGCTCACGTTCCAATTCCGCGGGCGGTCGAGTCGGATGCGGTAGCCGACGAACGATTGGAGCATGAGGACGTCGGTCGCCTTCCCTGGGAGAAACTCCGGGGGGCGGCTGTCGAACACCCGGTGTGCTTGCAGGGATTCGCCTGAAGCGAGGGCCAAGTGGAACGGACCGGTCCACGACTCAGAAGGAGCGCTGGCCGTGGCGAGCGGCGAGGCATACCGATGCCCCCCGCGCTTTTCAATGACGTGTTTGCACGCGTCGTAAAGCGAGATGGACCGGATTCGGCGGTAGGATGCGGGCGCGATGCTGCGGGCCGGGTGCCCATCGATGATGACTTGATCCCATTGGTTTTGGACTAAAGGTGCAAACGCTGCGAGTGGGCCGTCAAGCCCTTCGGACCAAAAACAATACGTCTTATCATCCACCCGTTTCTCCCCCGGCTCAATAACGGCCCAACTGCGGCCCGCCAACAACCCCGCGCGGTCCATCAAGAGGATCAAAGCGCACGTCGCCCCGCCCATGCCAGCAAAGACCCAGTCGTACGCCGGATGGTTCGTGGAAGGCGAGGAGTTGTTCAAACGGGGATGGCCATGATGTTCCTCGGAAGTTGAGGCGAAAACGGGTGCTTTCCAACTGAAAGTGAAGGAATTTGCTCACTGCCGGTTGCGCCATGCCCGCACCGTCTACGCCACCACGAACAGCATCCCGTTCACGTCGTAATGCGACCACCCCGATGCCCGCCTGAGCGTCAGTGTGAAGTCGGTCAGGTATTCGTACCGGTTGCTGCCCGTGTAGAGCAGCGCCATGCTCACCCCGGCCGCCCCCGCCCCGTCGCGCCGCAAATTCCACTTCGCGTGGAACAGCTTCCAAGCAATCTGAAAGCTGATCGCCGTCTTCCCGGTCCCCGTGGCAAGGGTGAAGAGCAGCCGCTGCTTCCCGTCGGCGATGCCATCGAGCACCGCGGAAATGGTGTTCTCTTGATAACACCGGGGCTGCCACGCCCCGCCTTTCGTTTCGAACGGCACTTGAAACAGCTTGTCGCGCCATTCGTTCTGTTCCGGAAAGGTGGCGGCCCAAAGCGCGTCCTGCGTCGGAAACCGGTCGCCTCATTCCCATCGGGAACTACTTTTATACCCCACATGACCCCAGACCCCACCAACCGCGAATTCCAAGCCGCCGCCGAGGCCATCCTGCAAGGCACCGGCTCGCTCTTCCTCACGGGGAGGGCAGGCACCGGCAAGACCACGTTCCTGAAGCATGTGCGGGAGGCGTCGCCGCGGCGGACCGTGGTGGTGGCGCCGACGGGGATTGCGGCGTTGAATGCGGGCGGGGTGACGATCCATTCGATGTTTGGCATTCCGCCGCGGCTGTCGCTGACGGAGTGGACGGCGGACCAAATCGCGAAACAGGTCAAACTCTCGAAGCGCAAGCGCCGCATCGTCGAAAAGCTCGAGCTGCTCATCATCGACGAGGTGTCCATGGTGCGGGCCGACCTGCTCGACGTCATCGACGCCGTCCTCCGCAAGTACAGCGTGCGCGCGGCCGGCCGCGTCCTGCCCTTCGGCGGCGCCCAGGTCCTCATGATCGGCGACCCCTACCAGCTGCCGCCCGTGGTC
>CBFHPD010000019.1:0-8572 GCA_965657495.1 uncultured Flavobacteriales bacterium | reverse complement strand
CTGACCACAAAGGCCTTGTCCTCAGGAGTCACTTCCAACACGAATCGTCCGTCCATCCCCGTGCTGGTTCCGCGCGACGTGTTCTCGATCAACACGCTGGCACTGGGCAGGGGCAAGCCGTCGGTGTCCTTGACGACACCCTGGACGGTGGTCTGAGCTAAACCACTGCTAATAAATAAAATGAGGGCCGAAAATAGGGCCAAAGGCGGAGCGTAACGTGCTCCAGGCGCACGGCGAGGCCGTGAATCCTTGGATGAATGAATCATAGGTTGCGATTTGGAATCGAACCGCAAACTTAGAATTTATTTCGTACTGAAACAAAATTACCCTTCACGGGTTATTCACACCTTTTGGGATGCATCGGTGGGCAGCATGGGCTCGGATGTGACGATCGGGGCCGCATCGATCCGTTCAATCTCCAAGAACTCAATGATGGTGCGGAAGGCCGACCGCAAGGAGCGGTATTCCTCCGGGTCTAATTCCTGCAGCCGCTGCAGGAGCCGCTCGTGGAGGATTTCGGGATTGCGTTTGACAACTTCCGCCCCGCGCTCGGTGAGCACGATGAGGGATTTGCGCTTGTCATCGCGCTTGGGCAGCTTGGCCACATACCCGCCTCGCTCGAGCCGCTGAACGATGCCGGTGGCGGTGCTGGCATTCAATTGGAGGACATCCTTGATCTCCTTCATGGACGCCGAAAATTCCGGTTGCTCATTCAAGTGCTGCAGGCACAAATATTGGGGGATGCTTACTCCAAATTCACGCTCCACGCGTTTGGCCTCCAAATTCACCGACCGGATGATGCGCCGGAGGTCGGACAGGATTTCCTTATCAGCTGGCTTCATGCGTTGAAAATACGCGGGAACCGCCAAATGCAAACTGACATCGCAACAATGACGCGGGGAGAACAATTCATTCGCCCAAAGATTGCATTGCGAACACACGCCAAAAACAATCCGATAACGATGAGTTAACACCCCTGAGCGAGACGCACGGAACCTTTGCCCCGAGAAAAAGTGACCATGCATAGATTCGTTTTCATCGCACTGATTCTGGCTGTAAACAGCTTGTTCAGTGAAGCTTACGCTCAAGGCATCATCCGCGGCGTCATCGCAGACGGCACCACAGGGGAGACCTTAATCGGGGCAAACGTCGTCATTCGCGATCCGTACAAAGGCGCCATGGCGGACCTCGATGGTCGCTACAGCCTGGAAGGGCTCGCGCCCGGCACGTACGAAGTCATCGGCAGTTTCATTGGATACGTGCCTGTGACCGAAGTGGTGACCATCGTGGGGGACGAAACCCAAATGGTGAATTTCAATTTGGTCATGGAAACCTTCGTCATCGAGCAGGCGGCAGAGGTGGTGGCCAAAGTGGACCGCAGCCGCGACGTGTACATGGAGAACATCCGGAAGAAGAACGCGGCTAGCATCGATTACATTTCGAGCCAGCAAATTCGTCAAACCGGTGACAGCGACGCCGCGAGCGCCATGCGCCGGATTCCCGGGGTCTCGACGGTGGGCAACTTCGTCTTCGTGCGGGGCCTCTCCGATCGTTACATCAAGACGACATTGAATGGTGCGGAGGTGCCGAGCATCAACCCGCGCCGGAACACCATCGAGATGGACATCTTCCCCACCACGTTGGTGGACAACCTGGTGGTGGTGAAGTCGGCGACGTCCAACTTGCCTGGGGATTGGTCCGGTGCTTATTTGAATGTGGTGACAAAGGACTTCCCCGAAACCTTCCTATTCAATTACAGCACCACGCTCGGCTTCAATACGCAAGCCACGTTCCGTGACATCATCAGCTCGCAGCGCAGTTCGACAGATTGGTTGGGATTTGACGACGGGTTGCGCGGGTTGCCGGATGCGGTCGACGGGGTGACTGGCGACACGTGGCCTTCAATGGACATGCCGTGCTTTTACGAGGGACTCGTGCACATGGGCTATGCGGAGGATTTGGACGCCATGGGCATCAACGACTGCACAGACATCGGCGCGGGCAATCCCATCAGTTCGGTGGTGAACGCGCTGGGGGTCAGCATCGACAGCTTGGAGCAATACGGGATGGTTCCGCTGAGTGTTTCCCAAAACGCAGGGCTTACCGCCGTCGGCCAGAGCTTTTCGAACACGTGGGAGAACACCCGCCGGGTGGCGCCGTTGGACATGACGCACAGCTTGAGCTTCGGAAACCAAACGAAATTGTTCGGCCGGGATTTGGGCTACGTCTTCGGATTGCAATACAAAATGAACTCGCGGTACTACTCCAATGGCGAGTATGCACGCTACAATGCGGGCAACCTCGAAAACTCGAATGGCATGCAGCTTTTGCGCCAGTTCAACGACGAGAAGAGCACCGAAACCGTGTACTGGAACATGTTGTTGAATTTGTCCTACAAAGTGAATGAATTCAACAAGGTTTCGCTCATGGCGATGCCGAATGTAACGGGCCAAAACTCCAGCCGCCACCTCGTGGGCATCAACCCGTCCGACACCGATGAGATGCAGGAGCAGCGCACGCAGCGCTACGAGCAGCGCCGGCTGAACATCTACCAACTGCGCGGCGAGCACTACTTGCCGGCTTCAGAAGGCCAAATCGCTTGGACGGCCAGCTACTCGGAGGGGCGCATGGAAACCCCGGACATGAAGGTGTTTTACAACAACTTCTCGGAGCGCATCACGCCGATCGACTCGTTGGCCTCTTTCGTGACGGCCGATGGGACGGACGTGACGGGGGATGCGCTCGAGCGGATCAATGAAATGGTCTCCGACGGGGTGTTGCCTTCGGATTGGGCGAACGATCCGGAAGCGGCGGTGGCGGCTTTGGCCAACCAAGGCGTGCTGGTTGAAAGCTGGGACATTCCCCTCAACATCGACACGGTTTACAGCATCAACACAGCGCTGTACCCCTCTCCTACCCGCTACTTCCGGGAACTCAACGAGAGCAAGCTCGACGTGAAGGTCAACTACACCGTTCCGCTCTTCGAAGAGCGCGACTGGCCCACCAAGTTCTCTGCGGGCTTGAGCTACGTGCAGACGCGGGTGTCCCACGCGGAGAACACGTTCGGCATGACGCAGAACGGAACGGTGTTCGACGGAGACGTCAATGCCATGTTCGCCCCCGAAAACATGGTGATTTCACGCGGAGGCGATTTCGTGAGCACCTTGTTGTTGACGGATTTGGTGAACTCGTACGAGGGCAAGATGAACGTGGGCGGCGCTTACGCGTTGCTCGATCACACGGTTTCCGATCGCTTCCGCGTCAATGCCGGCATGCGGGTGGAGACCACCGACATGAACATCCGGTCGACCAAATTGGATTTGGTGGATGACCTGACCCCGCAAGAAGCGGCGCGGCTTGAAGGCGGGCTGAACGAGGTGGACTGGATGCCGAGTTTGAACCTGACGTACGCCCTCGGTGAATTCGATGCCATCAAGGTCACGAACCTCCGCTTTGCATACAGCCGGAGCATCGCGCGGCCGGTGTTCCGCGAGAAGTCGCCGTTCCGTGGGTTCGATTTCGAGACGTTGGAGGTGCTGAAAGGCAATCCTTTGTTGGATGAAACCAAAATCGACAACTTCGATTTGCGCATCGAGCACTACCCCGCCCTCGGCGAGGTGCTGAGCGCGAGCGTGTTCTTCAAACGCTTCACCGACCCCATCGAGCAGACCACCGTTCTTGAGGCGGTCAACACCGAATACACGTGGTCGAATGTGCCGTACGCGAACGTGTTCGGTTTGGAGTTTGAAGGGCGCAAGGGGCTCGGATCCGTGCATGAAAGCCTCTCGCCGTTGACCCTATCTGCGAACGTGACCTTCATCCGTTCCCGCGCGGTCATCTTCGAGGAGGAACTCAATGTCATCCGGAACACGGACCCGATGCACCCGGATACGCGTCCGCTGTTTGGCCAGAGCCCTTACATCATCAATGCGATGCTGGCTTACCGGAACGACTCCCTCGATTTCAATGCCTCGGTGGCCTTCAACGTGCAAGGCGAAAAACTGGTGCTTGCAACGGTGGGCGGTTTGCCGGACATCTACCAACAACCGACACCTGCCCTCGATGTGACGCTGACAAAGAACATCGGCGACCACTTCGGAGTCCGATTCCGGGCGCGCAATCTGATCAATCCGGTGGACCGCAAAACCTACACGTTCCAAGGCGTTTCCTACGACTGGTTGGCCAACACCTCTGGCCGCAACTTCGCACTGACCCTTTCATACCGCATCTAACATGACCTACATGCGCAACTCCCTTTTGCTGGTGGCCGCTGCGGCCGCGTTCGCTTCGTGCACCAAGTACGAGCAAAACGGTTCCCTCATTCACTTCCGTTCACCCGAGAAGCGGATCCTTGGAACGTGGTCCTCGGTGCGCGTCCAAGAAGTGGGCGACGAGTCCAATCAAAACGTCACCGAACTCATGGGTTCGAACAACCTGCGGTTGGAGATGACCTTCCGCGATGATGCCACTGTCACCGTTGAAAACCTGGGCGAAGGACTGGTCTACGAAGGCGACTACCTGTTCAACGAGGACAACAGCGTGCTCCAACTGAACGTGGTGAGCAACAAGACCCTCGGCCCCTTCTTCTGGGATGCGGACAGCACCGACTACACGGAATTCGTCACCGAACAAGCGGCTCCATTGTTCGAAGCCGACACCTTCTTCTTTGCAGCCGGAACCTATGAAGACATCACCGCAACCACATGGCCTTACGCCGTTCAGTTGATGTCGGCCTACACCCAATGGACGCTGACGGGTGGAACCTGGGGCGGCTACGAAGTCGGCGATGACGTCACGGTGAACGTGGTGAATTTCATTGAAGACTTTGTGAACGACGGCATCGTCGCTTCTGCGGACGACACCGATGCCATTTCCCAAGCCATGTTGGACATCTACGGCATTTCCGTGGCCTTCGAAGAGGTGCAACCGATGGTGACCGGATGGGATGACCCGAATCTGGAGGCGTTGCTGTTGAGTGAATTCGGCATTGCGGCGGACTTGTTCACGGGCGTCTTCGCCTCGGATTTGACGGATGCCCAAGTCCTCGATTGGGTCGCCGACAACGAGGGACTCGATTTGACCATCGCTTATCCGGAGGAGACGAAGCTCCTGAACGTGTACTGGAAGATTTTGGAGCTCGAGCTCGACGATTTGCAGGCGTACCAGTTCCGGGAGTACACCGGCGAGGACCTCTACGACTATTCGTACCTGCTGCGCTTTGAGCAGACGGCCGACTGATCAGGCCAAATCCCATTTCAAAAGGGCTGCCACAGGCGGCCCTTTTTTTTCGTCCCGCCCCTCCTCCACGGGCGGCTGCCCCTTTCGCCCCCTTCAACTAAAAAGGCCTCCCATTAAGGAAGGCCTTTTCATCTCTCGGAGCTGATCAGTCGCGTTGTGGATCATGCCACCGCTTCTTTACAGACCCGTCCTCGAAGCACTCGAGGATCCACCCGGCAGCACGGAACTCCCCATCAATCAAACGCCCCATCGCATCATAACGGCGCACTACCCGTCCGGTCGACAGCATATCGCCGGTGGCAATTTGGTTTACGGTGCGTACGTCCATGGCGATATCCACCGGGCTGATCCCGGTCGGGAATGATCCGATTTGGCCACCATCCGCGCTGTAGATGTGCACTTGGCCGTAGCTGAACCAATCGGTCTCCGATGCGTAAATGGCACCTGTTGTGGGATCCTCTTCCATGGCATAAAACCCCATGCTGGTCGCCAACAAGGGCAACCCGGGAGCGAGGTCCATCAACTGCGCCGTCCGTACCTCCGGCTCGCCTGAGACCTGAAAGGCCAACTTCTCTCCGACCACTGCCGCAGCCATGCACCCGGAAGCGGAGGCATCCACGACGGCCGTCAGCACCTCGCCGGTCGTGGCGTCCATGCGGCTCAAACTCGTCGCCGACCAATCGCCGTTGTTGACCGAAAAGAGGACCCCTTCCTGTTCGAGGAGGTGAACCGGATTTCGACCCGAAGCGCCGAGGTTCCACTCTTCGTATGCTCCTGAATTTGGCGAAAACCGCCCGATTCGGCCTACCTCATTGCCGAAATCGAAGGCATTGCCAACGGCGACATACACGTCCTCTCCCACGCTCACGATGCCCTCTGTTGCAAAGCCTGGACCACTGGCAGTGTTCAGCGCTCCCTCCCATTCCAGCGTTTCTGCATCGAGCCAAACAAGGTAGGCCTCGAACTCCACAGGGGCCCAAGCGTCAGCATCGAATTCACCTCGGGTCACATACACCTGCCCTTCGTGCAGGGCGAGTTGCCGGGCGCCTGCGAAGTTGGACATAGCCAATAATTCCCCTGAATCGCGATGAAACCGCATCACCCCCCCTTCTGTTGCCACGTAGACTCCGAGCTCGGACACCAGCACGTCTGTAGCAAACGCAGCGTCTTCGATGCTCGCTACCACGGAGTACTCCATCGTTGCGGGATCAAACCGCCCCAAGGTCACCGGCTCAAGGCCCTCGTACCCCTCATTCAGTACCCACACACCATGCAAGGTTGCTTGTCCCCAAGCGAATCCCCCCAACATCATCGCCACTCCGAAACATAAAAATCTCATGTGCTCCATTTTCGACAAAAGTACCGCCTAAACATCCGGTGCTCGTCATGCAAACCTCCCCGCTCAAAAAAAAGGGGGCTGCGCAATGCAGCCCCCCTTCGGTCAACCTGAAATTCAGGCGATGATCAGTACATGGTTCCCCAAGCGAGGAGGAAGTTCAAGAGGTCTTGTGCCTGAACCTGTCCGTCGCCGTTGAAGTCCGGGCAGATGTCATAAGTACACGTGCCGTTGTCCAAGTTGGCATCCGCATCGAAGTTGATTGCCGTGGCATCCGTGCAACCGGTCCAAACACAGTCACCGCTATCCACCGTTGCCGCCGCATCGTAGTTGTCAGCGTTGGCATAGGTGCAACCGATTTCCTCGCAGTTCTCAGGTGCATCAGAAGCAGCACAGTAATCGACTGCTTCGATCAACTCGTCCAACGGAATGGCCACCACGTTACACGCGCCTTGGATCCACTCCAAACCGCCCCACTCAGGACCTGTTTGGCCGTACGCCAACAAGAAGTCGAGCAAGTCTTGGTTTTGGACAATGCCGTCACCATTGAAGTCAGCATTTGTCGGAGCATCGGTGCAAGAACCGTCATCGACCGTCGCGGTCTCATCGTAGTTGCTGAACCCTTCGAAGGTGCAACCGAGCCAGTAGCACGAGTTGTCTTCAATCGTTGCCTCCGCATCGTAGTTGTCCGCTGAAGCGTAAGTGCAACCCGCACAGCTCGTGAAGTCGCAAGCTCCCGCATCCGTAGCCGTTGCATCGTAGTTGCATGCTTCCTCGTCTTGGCATCCGACCACTTCGAGTTCATTGCAGATGCCATCACCGTCGTCGTCGCCCAAGCAATTGCCGTCGCAATCCAAGTACCCCTCTTCAGGGTAGGTGCAGCTGCCATCTTCATCGGTGGCCTCCGTGCTGTAGTTGCAGGCGAACATGTCTGTGCAGCCTGCTACTTCCAACTCGTCGCAGATGAAGTCACCGTCCGCATCGTTCAGGCAGTTGCCATCGCAATCGAGGTAATCCTCGGCTGGGTAGGTGCAGCTGCCGTCTTCGTCCGTTGCGTCAGCGTTGTAGTTACAAGCGGTTGCATCTTGGCATCCGGCAACCTCAATCTCGTCACAGACACCGTCGTTGTCCGCATCGTTCAGGCAGTTGCCCGCACAATCGAGGTAGTCTTCAGCTGGGTATGTGCAGCTATCGTCGCTGTCCGTCGCCTGATCGTTGTAGTTGCAAGCGTTCACATCTTGGCAGCCTGCGATTTCCAACTCATCGCATACACCATCCTCATCTACGTCGTTGAGGCAGTTGCCTTCGCAATCGAGGTAGTCCTCAGCAGGGTAAGTGCACTGTGCGTTGTCCTCATCGGTTGCTTCGGTGTTGAAGTTGCATGCAGACTCGTCTTGGCAACCGGCCACTTCGAGTTCGTCGCACACACCGTCCCCGTCCGCATCGTTCAAGCACGCTCCAGCGCAATCGAGGTAGCCCTCTGCTGGGTACGTGCAATCCGTAGCATCTGAGATGGTGTAAGCACCTTCTTCATAGTTGCAAGCGGTTTCATCCATACAGCCTGCGCAGGTGAGGTACTCGCACGACCCATCGTCATCCGTAGCATCCACATCGTAGTTACAAGCAAATGCATCCATGCAACCTCCGACTTCGAATTCATCGCACACTCCATCAGCATCTGCATCGTTCAAGCAGTTGCCATCGCAATCGAATGGCGCCGTTGGGTAGGTGCAAGAACCGTCTTCGATGTTCGCAAGCGGCTCGTAGTTGCAAGCAGTTTCGTCCGTGCATCCAGGGAACTCATAGATGCAAGAGCCATCATTGAAGTCCGCAGTTGGATCGTAATTGACAGCGATGTCATCCGTACAAGCGCACGTGCCGTTGATGAAGGACACATCCACCCGGTCATCGCTGATTTGATCACCGTTCGGGAAGACCTGGGCTCGGAATGCACCCGAGATTTTTCCATCCGTCGTCAGTTGAGCAATGAGGATGCGA
>CBFHPD010000018.1:0-27267 GCA_965657495.1 uncultured Flavobacteriales bacterium | reverse complement strand
TGTCGGGGGTGCCTTTTGATGTGGCTGAGAGCATCAAAGTGTGCATGCAGTGGTCAGATGAATCACTCGCCGCATTCATCCGGTTGTCGGTGAAAACCTTGCAGCGCAATCGAGCGAAGGGCAAACGCTTGGGAGTTGATGCCGCCGAAAAAATCATGGAGTTGGCGGAATTGTTCGCCATGGGCAAAGATACTTTCGGGGATGCCGCGCGGTTCCTCAGTTGGCTGAAGTCGCCCAACTTGGCTTTGGGAGGAGTGGCACCAGAAACCTTTTTGTTCGATGCGATGGGCAGGCGCTTGATCAAAGAGCAGATTTTACGGATTGAGTTCGGGGTTTGGGTATGAGCGTTCATCAAGACTGGGAGACTATCGGATTCCGGGTGGTGAGATCCGCTCGGGCCGAGGATGTATCGGGCTTTGGGTCGTTCATCAATGGAGCCCGGTGGAACGAGGCGAGGGTGCATGCGTTGTACGTTGCGGAGACGCGCTCACTTGCGGCATTGGAATCGTTGGTGCACAACATCCAGTGCGTCGGGATAAATCAGTTTGCCATGGTGGAGATCAGGCTCCCACCTGGATTGAGCCGAGCGGAATACCGTGAATCGCATTGTCCAAGCATTGCGGCGAGCCGGGATTTTGGAACACGTTGGTTGCTTTCCCATGCACAGCCGCTCCTCCGTGTCCCTTCCGCCGTTGTGCCTGGCGAGTGGAATTGGGTCATCAACCCCCAGCATCCCTTGGTTGTGCAGCACATTCAAACGGGCTTGCGCATCAAGCCGTTTGCATTCGATGCCCGGTTTTGGAGGGATGGTGCTGAATGAGTTATTGGCCGTCAATATGCCGCAGGACCTTGTCCGCCAGCACATTGCTCAACTTCACGTAGCTCTCCACGGTCCACCCCGCCACGTGAGGCGTCAGCAAAGCACGCGGATCGGCAGCGAGGGCGGTGAGGCCTTCGGAGCGGTTCGTCAAGGCCAGTAAATCACGCCCTTCCTCCTCGAGGACGTCGAGGGCCACGCCGCTCAGCCGCCCCGCCGATAGGGCACGCGCCACAGCTGCCGTCGATGCGATGGGGCCGCGGGAGGTGTTGATGAGGATGGGCCTGCGCGCGAGCCGGTCGAGCCACGCGTCGTCCACGAGGCAGGCGGTTTCGTCGGTCAGGGGCAGGTGCAGGCTGACGACGTCGGACGCGCGCAGGAGGGTGGCTTCGTCGACGAGCTCCACGCCCGGCACGGGGAGCGGGGTGTACTTGTCGTAGGCAAGGACGCGGCATTCGAAGGCGAGGAGGCGCTGGGCGAAGGCGGAACCTGTTTGGCCCAATCCGATGATGCCCACGGTGCGGCCCGCCAGCTCCAGCCCCCGGTGCGCCTCCCGAAGCCACTCGCCGCGCCGCACGCTCGCATCCGCTGCGGCCAATTTGTGCAAAAGCGCGAGCAGCATGCCCATGGCGTGCTCCGCCACGGCCACCCGATTGCCCTCGGGTGAGTTGAACACGGCCACCCCATGGGCTTCGGCCGCCGCCACGTCGATGTTCTCGAGCCCGGAGCCGCTGCGGGCGATGAAGCGCAAGGATGGGAGGGCGGTGAGGAGCTCGGCGTCGACCATGAAACGCGAGCGGACGACGAGGCCTTGGGCTTGGGCGAGCGCGCCGCCGAGGATTTGGGTGCGCGAAACGCCATAAGATTCAACGCACGTGTGGCCGGCGGCGGTCAACCGTTCCGCAAGCGCCGGGTGGACCGTTTCGAGGAAGTGGACTTCCATGGTTAGAAGGCGCCGGTGAGGGCCGTGCCGACGGCGAAGTAGATCATCAGGCCGATGATGTCGTTGGCCGTGGTGATGAAGGGGCCGGTGGCGAGGGCGGGGTCGATTTTGTATTTGTCCAGCATCAGCGGCACGAAGGTGCCGAAGAGGGCGGCGAAGATGATGACGCACAAGAGGGCCACGGAGACGGTGATGCTCAGCGTGGTGCCAAACCCGAGGGCAGCGCTGGCGGCCAAAATCAGCAACGCACAAATGAATCCGTTGATGAGGCCGACGCCGAGTTCCTTCGAGAGGCGGCTGAGGATGTCCCCCGTGTCGATGCTGCTCGAAGCGAGGCCCTGGACAACGATGGCGGCGGATTGCACGCCCACGTTGCCGCCCATGGCCGCAATGAGGGGGATGAACAAGGCCATGCCGGGGTTGTTCTCGATGTCGAAAGCGCCGATGACGTAGGCGCCGCCGATGCCGCCGGCGAGGCCGATGAGCAGCCAGGGGAGGCGGGCGCGGGTCAGGGTCCACACGTTGTCGCGCGATTCGACGTCTTCCGAGATGCCGCTCGCGAGCTGGTAGTCGCGCTCGGATTCTTCGATGATGACGTCGACGGCGTCGTCGATGGTGATGCGGCCCATGAGCCGCCCGGCTTCGTCCACCACGGGCAGGGCCACGAGGTCGTACTTCTCCATGATTTTTGCCACGCGCTCGGCCGGTTCGTGGACACCGATGGTGATGAGTTCCTTGTCGCTTTGGAGCTCGCTGACGAGCGTCCGGGTGGTGGCCGCACTGAGGAGCAAATGCTTCAGGCTCAAGCGACCGGTGAGGACGCCTTCGGAGTCGGTCACGTAAATGGTGTAGACGTGGTCGAGCTCTTCGGCTTGGCGGCGGATTTCGCGGATGGCGCGGGCGACCGTCCATTTGGCCTCCACTTGCACGAGTTCCTTCGCCATCAAGGCGCCCGCGGTGCCCTCCTCGTACGCCAGCAAATCGCGGATGTCGCTCGCCTGCTCATCGTCCTCGAGCAACTCGATGACCTCCTCCACCTTCGCCTCGGGGAGGTCGGCCATCACGTCTGCAGCGTCGTCCGAATCGAGTCCTTCGAGCACGTCTTCGGCGATCTCGGCCGAGGTCATCCCGGTGAGCAAGTCGAGCCGGAGGTCCTCTTCGAGTTCAATGAGCACGTCGCTCTTCAGCTCCTTCGGGACGAGTCGGAAGAGGTAGCGCGCTTCATCGTTCCGCAAGGCATCGAGCATTTCGGCGAGGTCGGCCGCGTGCAGCTGGGCGAGCAGGGCGAGGAGGTCCCGGTCCGCACCGGATTCGATTTGGTCGCGGACGTCCTTGAGCAGGGCTTTGTCGATGTTCAGCATGGGCGGGCAGGTTGCTGGCGGCAGGCAAAGGTAGCGCGGAGGGGCGAGGACTCAGCCCTTGCGCCGCCGTTTCCGGGCGAAAAAGTCCCGGACGAGGGCGCTGCATTCGGCTTCAAGGACGCCGCTGACGACCTCGGTCTTCGGGTGCAGGATGGCGGGGTCGGCGTTCCAGCGGGAGAAGCCGCGCTTGTCGTCGGAAGCGCCGTAGACGACGCGGCCGATGCGGGTCCAGAAGGCGGCGCCGGCGCACATGGGGCAGGGCTCGAGCGTGACGTAGAGGGTGCACTGGTCGAGGTGCTTGCCCCCGAGCGATTCGGAAGCGGCCGTGAAGGCCTGCATTTCGGCGTGGGCGGTGAAGTCGTGCAGCTGCTCGCAGAGGTTGTGGCCGCGGCCGATGATGCGGTCGCGGGCGACGATGATCGCGCCGACCGGGACTTCGTCGCGGGCAGCGGCCTGTTCGGCTTCTTGCAGGGCGAGCCGCATGTACCGTTCGTCGGGGGTGACTTCCATGGGGCGAAGTTAGCGCAACCAATCGTGCAGGGCGGCGAGGGCTTCGGTGTTAGCGGGGCGGTGCAGGGCCGTGCCGGTGAGGGGGAAGGGCGCGCCGCGGCGGAAGGCCCGTTGGGTGGAGGTGGACCAGCCGTGGCGTTGGGCGAAATGGCGGGCGAGGAGGAGCTGTTCGGGCTGTCCGGGGGTGGGGATGAGGTGCGCCCGCACGCTGATTTGGGCCAAATCCAAGAGCGTCGAATACCCGCTCCGGCACACCACCACCCGCGCCCCCCGGAGCGCCCCCGCCAGGGCCTCCGAATCCGGGTTCCCCCACGTCACCACCGCCCCATCCCGGCGCTCCCCGCCCCCCGGCCTGCCTGCCACAATCAGCGCCTCCTCACCCGGCCGCAACGCCCCCGCGAACCGCTCGCGAAAAGCGGCCTCGAGCTCCGACCGCAACGGCTCCGGCCCGCTCACCATCCCCACGAAAGCCCACGGCTGAACCGGCCCCTCCCCAGGCAGGTGGCTCAACCCGCCCACAAACCGCGTCCGCGGATGCAGCGCCGGCCCCCCCAAGCCCCCACTCAGCTCCCCACCCCCTTCCGCCCCCGCCCAATCCGGCACCCACACCTCCCCAAACCGCGCCACCTGCCCCCGCACAAACGCCCGCGCCGCCCCCCGCAGCACCCCCGGCACGGGCAAGTGCACCTGGTGCGTCATCAGCACCCCCGGCACCCCCTCCGCCGCCACCCCATAGCAGTTGTCCGAGAAAACCCGGTCCACCCCGTGGCGGCGCACCAAGCCCTCGGTCCACCGCCGTTCCTCCCCGATGCTCCGCAAAAACCCCGGCACCTGCAGCCCGATCCTCACCGCCGTTCCCACCCGCGCATACCGGATGGCCCGCCCGGGCTTCTCATGGAACGTCACCCCATCTTCGGCAAAGGCCGCCCGCAGCCACGCCAGGGCCGCCCCGCTCGACGCCACGTGCACCCGGTGCCCCGCGTCCACAGCGGCCCGCACCAGCGGCGACGTCCGCGTCGCATGCCCCATGCCCCAATCGAGCACCGCGAATAAAACCGTCCGTTCCATGCCCCCAAGTTCCGTAATTTTGCGCCGCATGGGAAAGGGAAAACTGGTCAAATGGTTGGAGAACCGCACGTTCGAGCGGGTCTTTGAGCCGCCGCTCGAGCAAGCCGTCGAGGGCGTGGAATTCGAGCACAAGGGGCGCTGGCGGGAGGACGTTTTCGGCAACGACCGCCCCATCGTGCTCGAGCTGGGCTGCGGGAAGGGCGAGTACACCGTGGGGCAGGGGCGCAAGTACCCGGAGAAAAACTTCGTGGGCATTGACATCAAGGGACACCGGTTTTGGCGTGGTGCCAAGACGGCGAACCAAGAGGACCTGAAGAACGTGGCCTTCCTCCGCACGCGCATCGAATTCATCGACCGCTTCTTCGCGCCCGGCGAGGTGGACGAGGTGTGGATCACCTTCAGCGACCCGCAACCGAAGGATGAGAAGGGGACCAAACGCATCACGTCGTCCATCTTCATCGAGCGCTACAAGAAATTCTTGAAGCCCGGCAGCCTCGTGCACGTCAAATCCGACAGCCCGCTGCTCTACGAGCTCTCCAAGGAAAGCTACCTCGAAGCCGGCTACGACATCCTTGTGGACAGCCAAGACGTCTACGGCGAGCTGGTGCACCGCGTCGACCCAGAACTCCGGGAACTGCTCGAAATCAAGACGTTCTACGAGCAAATGTGGCTCGAGGAGGGGCGGAAGATCCACTACATGCAGCTCCGCGTCTGATGGCGGACTCCTTCGAGCAGGACGTGTATGCCTTGGTGCGCCAAGTGCCGGCCGGTCGGGTGACGACGTACGGCGCGGTGGCCAGGGCCCTCGGCAAGCCCAAAGGCGCCCGACAAGTCGGCTGGGTGCTCAACACCTGCTTCACAGCGCAGCCGCCCGTTCCCGCCCACCGCGTGGTGAACCGGCAGGGGCTGCTGACCGGGGCGGTGCATTTTCCACCGGAACGGCCCATGGCCGACCTGCTGGAACGGGAGGGCGTGAACATTCACCAAGGCGGCGTGGTTGAATTTGCGCAGCGGTTTTGGGACCCAAACAAAGAAATCCAATAACATGGCAATCAGCAGGGAACAGGCGCTCGAAGCGCTGTCAGGTGTGATGGAACCGGACCTCGGCAAGGACATCGTGTCGCTCAATTTCGTCGAGGAGCTATCCGTGGAAGGCGAGCAGGTGCGGGCAGTGGTGAAGTCGTCCAACCCAGCGATGCACGCCCGCAACCGCATGAAGGAGGCGGTGCAGTTCGCCTTCGAACGGGCAGGCGTCAAGGACGCTGAAGTCATCGTGGTGGCGTTGAAGCAGGAGGAGCGAACGCCCGAGACGCGCAAGGTGCTGCCGGGCGTGGAGCACGTCATCGCCGTGGCCTCCGGCAAGGGCGGGGTGGGCAAGAGCACGGTGGCAGCGAACCTCGCGGTCGGTCTTGCCCAACTCGGCTACAAGGTCGGCCTGTGCGACGCGGACATCCACGGGCCGTCGGTGCCGACCATGTTCGACGTGGTGCACGAAAAGCCGCGGGCCATCGAAGTGAACGGCAAGCAGGTCATTGAGCCGGTGGAAGCACACGGCGTCAAGGTGCTCAGCATCGGGTTCTTCGCCGATCCGGACCAAGCCATCGCTTGGCGCGGAGCCATGGCCAGCCGGGCGCTCACCCAGCTCTTCACCGACGCCCACTGGGGCGACCTCGATTTCATGATCGTCGACTTGCCGCCGGGCACGGGGGACATCCACTTGTCGCTCGTGCAGGAAGTGCCGTTGACGGGCGCGGTGGTCGTGAGCACGCCGCAGGAGGTGGCGCTGGCGGACGCCCGCAAAGGGGTGGGGCTGTTCCGACTCGATTCGGTGAACGTCAAGGTGCTGGGCATGATCGAGAACATGGCCTACTTCACGCCGCCCGATGCGCCGGACAAACAGTATTACATCTTCGGGCAAGACGGGGCGAAGCGGCTGGCGGACAGCTTGCAGGTGCCGTTCCTCGGCGAGTTGCCGCTCATCCAAAGCGTGCGTGAGGCAGGCGATGCGGGCCGGCCGGCTACCTTGCAATCGAATTCGCCCGCTTCGTCGGCAGTTCGCGCCATCTTGGCTAACTTGCTGAAGGAATTGGGCAAAACCATCGATTGAACGCCATGCAAGCCGAGGCCACCGATTTGAATGAACTGACCGCACGTGTAAAACACGCGCTGGGAACGCTGCGTCCTTACCTCGAGGCCGACGGTGGCGACATCGAGCTGGTGGAGGTCACGGAGGGGCTGACGGCGAAGGTGAAGTTGCACGGTTCGTGCGTGGATTGCTCGATGATCCACATGACCATGAAGGGCGGCGTGGAGCAGGCCATCAAGGCGGCTGCGCCTGAAATCAAGGCGGTGGAGGCGGTGAATTGGCACCGCGATTGAACCCGCAGCTTCCGCCCGCTGTTCAAAGTTGACGACGCGCACGAACTGCGTGTGTGTGGCGTTGTACTTTTGTCCCTGCAAATCGGGCTCGTCCGATCAATTATTGCCATGATCCAAACCGACATCCTCATCATTGGAGCGGGCCCTGTGGGCTTGTTCACTGTGTTCGAAGCGGGCTTGCTCAAGCTGCGCTGCCACCTCATCGACGCCTTGCCGCAGGCCGGCGGGCAGTGCGCTGAGATTTATCCGAAGAAGCCGATTTACGACATTCCAGCGTATCCGAGCATTTTGGCGGGGGATTTGGTCGATCGGCTCATGGAGCAAGCAGCGCCGTTCAACCCAGGCTTCACGCTCGGGGAGCGCGCCGAGTCCATCGAGCGGGACGAAGAAGGGCAATTCATCGTTACCACGAACAAAGGCACGGCGCACCGCGCCCCCATCATCGCCATCGCAGCCGGTCTGGGCAGCTTCGAGCCGCGCAAACCCCCGGTGCCCCAGCTCGCAGACTTCGAGGACCGCGGGGTGGAGTACATCATCAAAGATCCCCAGTTTTACGCGGGCAAGAAGGTGGTCATCAGCGGAGGAGGCGATTCGGCGCTCGATTGGGCCATCTTCCTCGCGGAAGGCGTGGCGAAGGAGGTGACCTTGGTGCACCGCCGGACAGAGTTCCGCGGGCATTTGGACAGCGTGCAGAAGGTGATGGACATGGCGGCTGAGGGCCGCATCCGCCTGATGACCAATGCAGAAGTCGTGGAGGTCAAGGGCGAGGACCATTTGACTGGCGTCACGTGCAAGACGAAGGAGGAGGGCATGGTGGAATTGGAGGCCGATCACTGGGTGCCGCTCTTCGGGTTGAGTCCCAAACTCGGGCCCATCGCTGATTGGGATTTGAACATCTCCAAGAACGCCATCGAGGTGGACACCTTCGATTACAGCACCAACGTGCCCGGCATCTACGCCATCGGGGACATCAACACGTACCCGGGCAAGTTGAAGCTCATCCTGTGCGGATTCCACGAGGGGACGCTCATGGTGCAGAGTGCGTTCAAGCGGATTTATCCGGAGAAGAATTTGGTTTTGAAATACACCACGGTCAACGGTGTCAACGGCTTCTGAAATGGACGGAATGATCAAAGTGACGGTCATTGACCGCGAAGGGACCCCCCACGAACTCGACGGCCCTACGGACATGGGCATGAACATGATGGAGCTGTGCAAGAGCGCGGAGTTGCCGGTGGAAGGCACGTGCGGCGGCATGGCGATGTGCGCGAGCTGCCACATGTACGTGGAGAGCGATACGCCGATGCCGGAGAAGTCCGGGGACGAGGAGGACATGCTCGACGAGGCGTTCTTCGTGGAGGACAACAGCCGGCTCGGCTGCCAACTCCACCTCAGCGATGAGCTGAACGGGCTGGTGGTGCGGCTCGCACCGGTGGGCTGATTTCAGTCCCCAGCGAACAGCTCGCGCTGCACCCACGTGCCTGCTTGGTCCAGGGCGTCTTTGAGTCCGGCATGGGTTTGGATGGCGCCGAGGGCGTCGAGGTGGCGTTGCCCATGGGCATCGCTGCACAACATCCGGATCCATCCTTTTTTCATCAGGTCTTCAACGAAGATCTGCACCGGTGGGCCATACGCTCCTGCGAGTGAGGCCGCGTTGGCCGTGAGCCAAACTCCGCGGTCGTGCAACTTGGCCGCCAGTGCCGGTTGCTCCACAATGTACGGATAACGTTCCACGTGGGCGAGGACCGGTTGAAATCCTGCCAGTTGCAACTCGAAGACCGCATCGAAGAGCACAGGCGACACCTCGTGGAACCCCATCTCGAACAGCACGGCATCCGCAAGCCCCACCGGGAAGGAGAGGAGTTCCCCTTGTCGAATGGAGTCCAGGAAGGTGTCGTCGGCGTAGTATTCAGCGGCCAAGTGCAAATGAAAGTCAGGCCACCGCTCCGCCGACGCCGCTTCGAGTTCTTGAAAAGCGGGCCGCAGCGTGGTTTCAGAATTGGGGTAAAGTCCGGGGTAAATGTGGGGGGTCAGGATGGCTCCTTGGTATCCGAGGTTGACCAGTCCGGCGATCAAGTCCAATGATTCGGTGAGGGTTTGGGTCCCGTCGTCCACACCCGGCACGAGGTGGCTGTGCACATCGACACGCAACGCCCCACCGATGGAGAACGGTTCCACGTGCTCGGGAGCACGCTTGCTGCGCCCCCACCACCTGCTCATCGGTCCGCGTATTGCTTTTCGTAGTACGACCGGTACGCCCCTGACGTCACGTGGTCGAGCCATTCGCCGTTGGCGAGGTACCAATCCACCGTCGCACCCAGCCCTTCTTCGAACGTGATCGAAGGCGTCCACCCAAGTTCCGTGGCGAGCCGGCTCGCGTCGATGGCATAGCGCATGTCGTGCCCCGCCCGGTCCTTCACGAAGGTGATCAGCTTCTCCGACGCCCCTTCCGGGCGCCCAAGCCGCTCGTCGACGAGCTTGATGAGCAGCTTCACGAGGTCGATGTTCTTCCACTCGTTCAAGCCGCCGATGTTGTACGTCCGCCCGTCCACGCCATCCTGCAAAATCCGGTCAATCGCTGCCGCGTGGTCGACGACCCACAACCAGTCCCGCACGTTCACCCCCTCCCCGTAAATCGGCAGCGGCCGCTCGTCGCGCACGTTGCGGATCATCAGCGGAATCAGCTTCTCCGGAAATTGGTGCGAGCCGTAGTTGTTCGAGCAATTCGAAATCACCACCGGCAGCCCATAGGTGTGGTGCCACGCGCGGACCAAATGGTCGCTCGACGCCTTCGAAGCGCTGTACGGACTCCTCGGATCATAGGCCGTTTCCTCCGTGAACAGCCCTTCCGCTCCGAGCGACCCGTACACCTCGTCCGTCGAAACGTGGTAAAACCGCACGTCTTGCCGGTCGCCCCACACTGCCTTCGCAGCGTGCAACATCGATGCCGTCCCGAGGATGTTGGTTTCGAGGAACTCCATGGGGTTGCTGATGCTCCGGTCCACGTGGCTTTCAGCAGCCAAGTGCACCACCGCATCCACTGCGTGCTCCCGCATGACCTGCTCCACCAATGCGCGGTCCCGGATGTCTCCCTTGACAAAGGTGTACCGCTCATCGCCCTCCACATCGCGGAGGTTTTCCAAATTCCCGGCATACGTCAGGACATCGAAATTCACGACCCGCACACCCGGGTGCGTGTGGAGCAAATGCCGGATCACGTGCGATCCGATGAACCCGGCGCCGCCGGTCACAAGGAGGGAACGGTACTTCATTACAAACTCCAATACGTTAGTCCGTGGATTTTGTTCGCATAAATCCCCTTCAAATCCATCAACACCCCCTTGTCATCGCGCATCAAGGCCCGGAAATCCGCTTCTGACATCGCCACATACGGCGCGTGGTTCACCGCCACGATGACCGCATCGTACGCCCCGGCAGCCGGTTCGGGCGCCAAGGTCAGGTCGTATTCGTGCTGCACCTCCTCCGGCACCGCATGCGGATCCACGATGTCCACGCTCACATTGAACGACTCCAACTCGCGCACCACGTCGATGACCTTGGTGTTCCGGATGTCCGACACGTTCTCCTTGAACGTCAGCCCCATGACGAGCACCCGGCTTTCCAGCGGGTTCTTGCCGTGCTCGAGCATCCGCTTCACCGTTTGTTTGCCGACGTAAAAGCCCATGCTGTCGTTGACGTACCGCCCGGAGTTGATGACTTTCGCGTGGTACCCAAGTTTGTTCGACTTCCAGGTCAAATAATACGGGTCGATGCCGATGCAATGCCCGCCCACGAGCCCCGGCTTGAAGTGCAGGAAATTCCACTTCGTTCCGGCCGCCTCGAGCACCTCGAACGTGTTGATGCCCACCCGGTTGAAGATGATGCTGAGCTCGTTGATCAACGCGATGTTGACGTCGCGTTGGGTGTTTTCGATGATCTTCGAGGCCTCGGCCACCTTGATGCTCGAGGCCCGGTGCGTGCCGGCCTTCACCACGAGTTCGTAGGTACGGGCAATCACGTCGCAGCTCTCGTCGTCGCAGCCGCTGACCACCTTGACGATGGTCTCGACCGTATTCACCTTGTCGCCCGGATTGATGCGCTCGGGGCTGTAGCCGACCTTGAAGTCGCTGCCCATTTTCAGCCCGCTTTCCCGTTCCAAAACCGGCACGCAATCCTCCTCCGTGCACCCCGGATACACCGTGCTCTCGTACACCACGTAGTCGCCCGGCTTCAGGATGCGCCCCACCGTCGTTGAAGCGGCGATGAGCGGCCCGAGGTCCGGCTGGTTCGTCGGGTTGATGGGGGTCGGCACCGCCACGATGTGGAAATTCGCCGCCCGCAAGTCCTCCGGATCCGAGGTGAACGTGATGTCGCAGCCTTCAAAAGCCGATGCTTCCAGCTCGTTAGACGGATCGATGCCTTGTTGCATCAGGGCCACCCGCTCGGGGTTGATGTCGAAGCCGATGACTTTGACGTGCTTGGCGAAAGCGAGGGCAATCGGCAAGCCGACGTAGCCCAATCCCACCAGCGAAAGGGTGGCTTCTTTGTTGACGAGTTGTTCGTGCAAGTCCATGTTCAAGGTTCAGCGAAGTGGGTGCAGCGCACTGCACCTCCTTTGAGTTCGTAAGTGCTGCCCGATTCGGGGCAGGTGGCGTGGCCGTTGGCATCGAAGGTGAGCCGGTGGCCGTGGGTGGACATCCACCCGATTTGGCGGGCGGGGTTGCCCACAACGAGGGCGAAATCGGGCACGTGGGAAGTGACCACAGCGCCCGCTCCGACGAAGCAAAACGCTCCGAGGTCGTGGCCGCACACGATGGTCGCGTTGGCGCCGATGGTGGCCCCGCGGCCGACGTGGGTGCGAGCGTACTGGCCCCGCCGGTTGACGGCGCTCCGTGGGTTGATGACGTTGGTGAACACGCAGCTCGGGCCGAGGAAAACGTCGTCGTCGCACGTCACGCCTTCGTAGATGCTCACGTTGTTTTGCACCTTGACGTTGCGGCCGAGGGTCACGCCGGGGGAGACCACCACGTTTTGGCCCAAATTGCAGCCCTCACCGAGCACCGCGCCCGCCATGATGTGCGTGAAATGCCACACCTTCGTGCCCGCACCAACTGTGCACCCCGCGTCGATGACCGCCGTCTCGTGAGCGAAGAAATTCATCGTTTGAAGGCGTCGAATGCTTTGTGTTCCGATTTGCGCAACTCTTCTGGCGTCAGGCTTTTGAAGTACGCGAGGGTGCGCTTCAGCCCTTCGGCCCGATCAATTTTCGGTTCCCATTGCAAGACTTCCCGTGCCCGGGTGATGTCGGGCCGGCGTTGCTTGGGGTCGTTCTCCGGCAGTTCCTTGTACACCACACGCTGGTCGGTGCCGGTCAGGGCGATGATTTCGTCGGCAAACTCGCGGATGGTGATTTCATCGGGGTTCCCGATGTTCACCGGCCGTGTCTCGTCGGACATGTGCAAGCGGAAAATGCCTTCGACCAAATCGTCCACGTAACAGAAACTGCGGGTTTGCGAGCCATCGCCGAACACGGTGAGGTCCTCTCCCCGGAGCGCCTGTCCGATGAAGGCCGGCAGCACCCGCCCATCGTTCAGCCGCATACGCGGGCCGTAGGTGTTGAAAATCCGCACGATGCGCGTGTCGAGCCCGTGGTACCGGTGGTAAGCCATGGTCATGGACTCCTGGAACCGTTTCGCCTCGTCGTAGACGCCGCGCGGTCCGATGGTGTTGACGTGCCCGAAGTACTCCTCGTGTTGGGGGTGCACCTCGGGGTCGCCATAGATTTCACTCGTCGAGGCGATCGTCATCCGGGCCCCTTTCGCCCGGGCGAGCCCGAGGCAATTGTGGACCCCGAGCGAGCCCACCTTGAGGGTTTGGATCGGGATCTTCAGGTAGTCGATGGGGCTTGCGGGCGAGGCGAAGTGCAGGATGTGGTGCAGCTCACCGGAGACGTGCACGTAATTTGAGACATCGTGCTTCATGAACATGAACCGGTCTTGCCCGATGAGGTGCTCGATGTTCTTCATGTCCCCCGTGATGAGGTTGTCCAAACCGATGACGTCAAACCCTTCGGCGTGGAACCGGTCACACAAATGCGACCCGAGGAAGCCTGCGGCTCCAGTGATGAGCACCCGTTCCATCAGCGGTCGGCTTCGATGGTGGTCCGACCGATGCTCTTGTAGTGCCAGCCGCCTTCCTTCATGGCGTCGAGGTCGTAGATGTTCCGCCCGTCGAAGATGACTTTGTTGTTCATCCGATCGGCCATCTGGTCAAAATTCGGGTTGCGGAACACCTGCCACTCCGTACAAATCAACAAGGCATCCGCCCCGTCCAATGCGTCCATGTGGCCGTCCGCGTAAGCGATGCGGTCCCCGATCCGGCCGCGGACGTTTTCCATGGCTTCCGGGTCAAATCCCACCACCGAAGCGCCCGCTTCGAGCAGCTTTTCGATCATGTACAAGGCCGGAGCTTCCCGGATGTCGTCGGTTTCGGGCTTGAAGGCGAGGCCCCAGAGCGCGACTTTGACGCCTTCCAGGTTTTGGTTGAAAAAGTCGAGCATGGCCGGGAACAAGACGGTTTTTTGCGCCTCGTTCACGTCCATCACGCTCTCGAGCACCCGGAAGGAGAACCCGCTCTCGCGGCCAGAACGGTGGAGGGCCTGCACATCCTTCGGGAAGCAGCTGCCGCCGTACCCGATGCCCGGGAACAGGAACCGGCTGCCGATGCGCGTGTCGGTGCCCATGCCGCGGCGCACCAAGTCCACATCCGCGCCCACGAGTTCGCAGAAGTTCGCGATCTCATTCATGAAGGTGATTTTCGTGGCGAGGAAGGAGTTCGCGGCGTACTTCGTGAGTTCAGCGCTGCGCTCGTCCATGAAGAGAATGGGGTTGCCTTGGCGCACAAACGGTTTGTACAAGTCGCCCATGGCCTTCTCAGCCCGGGAGCTGCTGCAGCCGATGACCACCCGGTCGGGCTTCATGAAGTCGTCCACGGCGAAGCCTTCGCGCAGGAATTCGGGATTCGACACCACGTCGAAATCCACGGTGGCGTGAGCGGCCACGGCTTCGCGCACCTTGTCGGCGGTCCCCACCGGCACGGTGCTCTTGTCCACGATGACCTTGTAATCGCGGATCATCCGGCCGAGCTGGTCCGCCACGCCGAGGACGTAGCTCAGGTCCGCAGAGCCGTCTTCTCCCGGAGGAGTGGGCAAGGCGAGGAAAATGATTTGGGCCGATTCCACGGCCTCCGACAGTTCGGTGGTGAAGGTGAGGCGGCCGGCCTTGACGTTGCGCTCGAAGAGGACGTCGAGGTGGGGCTCGTAAATCGGCACGGTGCCGGCGCGCAGGGCGTCCACCTTGCGCTGATCGATGTCGACGCAGGTGACGTCGTTCCCGGTTTCGGCAAAACACGTTCCTGTGACGAGGCCGACGTAGCCGGTGCCGATGACTGCAATGTTCATGCGAGTTCTGTGGTTCGTGCAGCTGCGCATGCGGCTTGAAGCCGGTCCGCGATGTACTGCTGTTCGTTGAGATTCAATTCAGTGTGCATGGGCAGGGAGAGCACGTTTTGGGCCAAAAAAACACTCGCCGCAAACCCGTCCGCCGCGTACCCAAACGCAGAAAACGCCCGTTGCGCATGCCCCGGCACGGGATAATACACGCCCGTGGGCACGCCGTCCGCCGCCAAGTGCTGCACCACCACATCCCGGTCCACGCCCTGCAAAATCACGGTGTACTGGTGGAACACGTGCGTGGCCCGCGGATCGCGGAACGGAACGGTCACGCCCGCCGCACCGGCGAGCAGGTCGTCGTACCGCGCGGCCGCCGCTTGCCGCGCGGCGAGGTAGCCGTCGAGGTGGCGCAGCTTGACCCGCAGGATGGCCGCCTGCACGGAATCGAGCCGCGAGTTCACCCCGACCCGGTCGTGGTGGTAGCGCTTTTCCATGCCGTGGTTAGCGATGCTGCGCGCTGCGGCCGCGAGGGCGTCGTCGTTTGTGAACACCGCCCCGCCATCGCCCATGCACCCAAGGTTTTTCGACGGGAAGAAACTGGTCGTGCCCAAATGCCCGATGGTGCCGGCTTGACCCTGCACCCGCGTCCCGTTCCAGTGGGCACCGATGGCTTGGGCGTTGTCTTCCACCACCATCAGCCCATGCGCGTCGGCCAGGGCCATCACCGCATCCATGTCGGCCGGCTGGCCAAACAAATGCACCGGCACAATGGCCTTCGTGCGGGGGGTGATGGCGCGTTCGATGGCGGCCGCGTCGATGTTGAAGGTGTCGCGGTGGACGTCTACCAGGACCGGTTTGGCCCCGAGCAGCGCCACCACCTCCACGGTCGCAATGAAGGTAAAGCCGGTGGTGATGACCTCGTCCCCAGGACCCACCCCTGCCGCCATCAGCGCAATTTGCAGAGCATCGGTGCCGTTGCCGCAGGGAATGACGTGCCGCGCGCCGGTGTACTCCGCCAGCTCGTCAGCAAAGGCATGCACGTCCGGGCCTTTGATGAACGCACCGGTATCCATGACGTGCGCCACGGCCGCGTCGATCTCGCTGCGGATGTGGGCGTGCTGGCCGACCAAGTCGACCATGTGGATGGGGGAAGAATGCATGCAGTTCTTTGAAGTTGCGCGGCGTGCGCGTGTGCGCAAAGGTACAATGGCAATAGTATGCGGGGCCGGATGCAGGTCACGGATATCAACAGACCGCTGTAACTTGCCGCTTCGATGAATGGAACGATGCGCATGCGGGCCGGGTGGCGGCTGGTTTTGGCCGGAATGGCCCTTGTGATGAGTGGTCAGCTGCTGGGCCAAACCCCGCGCAACGTCGCCGACAGCGCCCTCACCACCCCGCATTTCCACCTGTCCTTCGGGACCTTTGTGCCGCAAGGCGACCTCTCGGAGCGCTACGGCTGGGGCGGAGAAGTCGGCCTCGCGATGCACGTAAAAACGCGCAGCCGCCTTTATTACGGCCTCACTGCCCGCTTCGGCTTCGGGGCGTCCGTGACCGAACCCGCCCTCCTGGCGAACCTCCTCTCTCCTCAAGGCGAGCTCATCGACAACGAAGGCCAGGTCGCCCTCGTGACCATCACCGGTCGCAGCGGCCGGTTCACGGCAGATTTCGGCTACCTGTTTCCTTCCCGCGGCCCCCATGCAAACCCCAACTCCGGCTGGCTCATGCGGGTCGGCATCGGCTCCTACCACCACCGCATCCACTTCGAGAACACGGAGAACCGCATCACCCAACTTGAGGGCCCCTACCTCGCGGGTTACGACCGGTTGGCGTGGGGCTGGTGCGTGGAGCCGTTCTTCGGTTATTGGTACATGGCGCCTTCGAAGCGGGTGAATTGGTTCGCCGGGGTCTCCGCCCTCGGGGCCCGCACGTGGCCGCAGCGTCCGATGAATTTCGACGATGGGAGCATCGAGGAGGACCCGCGGTTTGACGCGGGCGTGGCGCTGACGGCCGGTTGGGTGCTGCACATGTACCACCGTTCACCGGCCGTGTTCTGGAACTGATGTGGGGCTACCGGTTGTTCACGGCTGTTGCGGAAGGTGCGCTCCGGTTGGGCGCGCTGTTGGGGGCCAAACCCGCCCGCAACTACCTCGCGATGCGCCCCCCGTCCGTCCCCTCCTCCCTCGCCGCCGCTACGGCCGCCTTGCCGGCGGGCGCCCGGTGGCGCTGGATCCACTGCGCCTCGGTAGGGGAGTACGAGCAGGCCGTGCCGGTCATTGAGGCCTTGAAGGCGCCGGACCCCGACCTCCCGGTGCTGCTCACCGTTTTCAGCCCGTCGGTGTGGGAGCCGCTCACCGCGCGCAGGCCCGAGTGGATGGGGCCGCACGACGCCCTGATGCCGCTGCCGCTCGATCGGCCCGGCGCCGTCCGCACGTGGCTCGCCGCAGTGGATGCCTCGCGGGTGGCGTGGTGTGCGCTGGTCAAATACGAGGTGTGGCCGGAGCTGTTGCATCAACTGCACCAAAGCGGAGTCCCCGTCCACCTGTTCGCCGCCCACGTAACGGAAGGCGCCCTGCCCTTCAAAAAGTGGGCCCGGGTGCACCGCCGGGCGTGGCAGCACCTGGCGAGCGTCCGGGTGCAAGACGCCGATTCGGTGGCCCGATTGGCGGAGATCGGGGTGGCGGCCACGGTGCTCGGCGATCCCCGGTTCGATCGCGTGCTGGCTGTAGCGGCCGCGGCATCCGACGCACCCGAAATCCAAGCGCTGCGCCAGTGGGTCGGCCGCCGGCGCTGCGTGGTGGCGGGGAGTTCGTGGCCCGCTGAGGAAGCTGCCCTGCGCCGTTGGTGGGAGGCGAGCGGCGACGACGTCGCCCTCATCTTGGCCCCGCACGACGTCTCCCCGGATCACCTGCACGCCCTCGCCGCACAGTGGCCCGAGGCGCACCGATTCTCCCAGGGCATTCCTGCTTCCGGCCGGGTGCTCCTTGTCGATGGCATCGGCTGGCTCAGCCGCCTCTACGCGGTGGCGGACATCGCCGTGGTCGGTGGCGGTTTTGGCAAGGGCATCCACAACGTGCTTGAGCCGGCAGCCCACGGCGTGCCCATCCTCGTCGGGCCGGAGACCGCTCGGTTCCGCGAAGCGCAAGAACTCGCCGCCGCAGGGGGCTTGGTGCGCATCCAACGCCCCGACGAAATGGCGGA
The DNA here is from genome assembly GCA_965657495.1 of uncultured Flavobacteriales bacterium. Lineage (GTDB taxonomy): Bacteria > Bacteroidota > Bacteroidia > Flavobacteriales_D > Sanyastnellaceae > JALQTD01. The sequence goes on along the minus strand of CBFHPD010000018.1, from coordinate 9,538 downwards.
CGTGCTGCGCACATGGCTCCGCGCGGACGATGCCCGTTCCCGCGCGGCCCAAGCCGCCCGTGCGTACGCGGAATCCGGCCGCGGTGCCGCCACCCACATCGCCCGCGCACTCGAGTCCGGGACTTCCACCGAAAAGCACTAAATTGCCGGCCAATTCGACCCTGCCTGGATGGTGGAATTGGTAGACACGACAGACTTAAAATCTGTTGGCCCGAAGGGCCGTGCGGGTTCAAGTCCCGCTCCGGGTACCAAACGGGAGATTGCAGCGATGCGGTCTCCCGTTTCCCTTTCCTGGCCCCGTTTCCTCGCTGTCAGGGCCAAGGCGAAGGATGCGCTTCGAGGCGGTCGTGCACGTTTTGGCGCACATTGGACCAAAACAAATTGAAATCGCCCACATGCCAATTCTCCCGGTGGATCGATTTGCCCACCAAGAACAGGTGCGGTTGGTCGACCCACAGGACGCCCTCGGGAACGAGCTGCGCGGTGATGCTCCCGGGGTTCTTGTTTCGGTAGGATTCTCGGACGGCGCCGAGGTGGGCAGTGCGGTCATTGGGCGCAGCGGTCGAGGGGGTCCAGAGGATGGGGTGGATGGCGCTGGGTGGGGCCGGTGCTTCGGCGATCCAATCGGGCAAATAGCCGCGGCCGTAGGACATCCATGTGCAGAAACAGTTTTGGTCCAAAGCCGATTCACACGGTTGCAACTGTTGAAAATCAGAACGGTAGATGTCCATGCCCGGGATGTAAGCGGCCACCAAACGGTCCGCAAGCGGTTTGCCGTCGAAGAATTCTTGCAACAGCCACCGGGCATGCCAGCTCCCTTGGCTGTGCGATGCGATGATCAGCGGCCGGCCTTCATCCCACGCATTCAAGTAATGCAGGAAAGCAGTTCGGATGTCTTCGTAGGCGAGGCGCAACGCGGCTTCACTCAGGGAATCGGCCAGGGAGAACACCCTTATGTGCGCTTGGCGGTAGCGGGGGGCGAACACGCGTCCAGCGCCATTGAAAATCGACGCTTGATGCCGCACGGGCCACGCATCCACCGCCTCATTGAGTTCGGTGCTGTCGATGGGCGCGTTCCATGCAAGGCCCACTTCATACATCGTCGGGTGCAAGTAGAAGACGTCTGCGGTTCCTGGGCCCGCCACGCTGCTGGTGCCTTTGGGCAATTCGTCCGAGGGATCCGGTTTCCACGGCAAGGCCGCCCATGCGCTGTCGTTGCCGTAATCCGGCGCAGCGGGAAGTGGCTCCAATGCGGCCGCTACTTGGGGCGAAACATGGCCGGTCTCCACAACGGAGCTGAACCGTTTGCAGCTCGTGAGTGCTGCGCCCGCCGCAAGGGCGATCATCAAGAGGTGCCGCATGGGGAACAAGTTCGAAATGGGGGATGCATGCAGGTGCATTGGTGGGGTGGGGGGGCATTCCGCAAGGATGTGCTCCTGGAATCAGGAACACGTCACCCGGCGATGCGGTTCCTTCTGGCAGAAAAAAGGGAGGCCGGTCGACCTCCCTTTTTCTTGCCGCGAGGGAAGGTCAGTCTTCCACAATCTCCACGCGGAATGTGTCGCCCTGCTTGATTTGGTCGATGAGGTCGAGTCCGTCCACCACCTTGCCGAAGCAGGTGTGGTTGCGGTCGAGGTGGGCCGTGGAAGTGCGGTCGTGCACGATGAAGAATTGGCTGCCGCCGGTGTTGCGCCCCGCATGCGCCATGCTCAACACGCCCTTGTCGTGGAACTGGTTCTCGCCGTCAAGCTCGCAGTCGATGGTGTAGCCAGGGCCGCCGTTGCCGATGCCGTTGGGGCAGCCGCCTTGGGCGACGAAGCCGGGGATGACGCGGTGGAATTTCAATCCTTCGTAGAAGCCGTCCTTCGCGAGTTTCACGAAGTTGGCCACGGTGTTCGGAGCGTCTTGCCCGAAGAAATCCACGGTCAGGGTGCCGTGGTCGGTGATGATTTTGCCTTGCATGGGCCAAAATTACATCGCCCACGCCCGACGCCACACGAAAAAGCCCCCCGGAATTCCGGAGGGCTTTTCGAATGAGCGAGAAACGAGACTCGAACTCGCGACCCCAACCTTGGCAAGGTTGTGCTCTACCAACTGAGCTATTCTCGCATGTGCGCCGAAGCGGGAGCAAATTTACAGAGAAGTTGCCAACCTGCAAGCCCTCGTGAAGAAAAAAAATCGCATGCTATACCAAGCGGTTGATTTTCTGAAATTTGCACCATGAACTATTTGGCGCACGCGGTGATGGGCGGGTTGGAGCCGGAGGTGGCCTTGGGCAATTTCATTGCCGATGCGGTCAAAGGAAGCCGGTTTGAGGCGTATTCGGTCGGGGTGGCGGGCGGCATCGGCCTGCACCGCGCCATCGATTCCTTTGCGGACGACCACCCGTGCTCGGTGGAAACGCGGGCGTTGTTGCGGCCGAAATTGGGGCGGATGGCAGGCGTGGGACTGGACTTGTTGTACGACCACTTCCTCGCGCGCGCCTTCGATGATTACGCCGATTACCCGGGGGGCTTGCCCGCTTTTGCGGCGGCGTTGGAGTCGGTTTTGGCGCAGCAGGTGCCCCAGATGCCACAGCGGAGTGCGCGCTTTTTTCACGCCATGCGGGAGTACCGGTGGTTGACGGGGTACGCGGATCGGGGGGCGATGCAGGCGGTGTGCGAGGCGATGGACCGGCGCATTCGGTGGGAGTCGGATTTGGGCCAAACCCTTTCCGCCCTCGACGACCCGGGCCTCCACCGCGAACTCCTGGCCAACTTTGAGGCCCTGTGGCGGGATTTGCCCGGCCACCTCGCGGCCTTACCGGGACGTTCATTGGCCCGCATGCCCCGTTCGTGAACCCGGCGTGGCGCAATGCAACCGCGTGCTTACCTTTGGCCCCATGTCTGAAATGACCTACAACAGTGTACGGGAGGACCTCGTCATCCCCGAATACGGGCGCGCCATCCATCAAATGGTGGACCACGCCAAATCCATCGCCGACCGCGACGAGCGCACCCAATGTGCCCGCGCCATCGTCAGCGTCATGGCCTCTGTGGTGCCGCCAGAAACCACCGGGGGGGAGGACAAGGAGAAGAAGCTGTGGGCGCAGCTGATGGTCATGGCCGGCTACGAACTCGATGTGGACATCCCGTTCGAGTTGCCCAGTGCGGCCGATCGGAGCGCGGCGCCGGACCGGTTGAACTACCCCAACGAGACCTCGCGGCTGGGCCACTACGGTGGCCTTCTGCGCCAAATGATTGAAACGGCAAAGGCGTACGACGAAGGCGACGAAAAGCAGGCCCTCATCGTCACCATCGCCAACACCATGAAGCGGCATTTCTTGACCTGGAACCGCGGCACCGTGGAGAATTCGTTCATTGCGGCGCAGTTGAAGGAGATGTCGGGCGGGACGCTGACGTTGCCGGAAGATGCGCAGCTCATGAGCTCGGCGGAGATCCTCAAGAACAAGCGCAAGACCAGCGATGCCATCGACCGGTACCGCGGGAAGAAGAAGCGCTGAGGTTCCGCAACATCCGATGTGTATAAGTTTCGCCCGGCCGCAAGGACCGGGCGTTTTTCTACGTTTTCTTGGGTGCTTGTTAGCAGGGCGTTCAATGCTCACGCCCGTTCATTTTTGAATCCCGCCTGCCGTAAGTCAGGTCATTTGATCCGCATCCATGTCGAGTTTCATCATCCAAGGAGGTCACGCGCTGCGTGGCGAAATCATCCCCCAAGGGGCTAAGAACGAAGCCCTGCAAATTTTATGCGCCGTCTTGCTGACGGACGAACCGGTCACCATCAGCAACCTGCCCGACATTGTGGATGTCAACAAGTTGATCGATCTGCTCGCGTCCATGGGAGTCAAGACGCAGCGGAAGGGACCCGGGGCGTATGTGTTCCAAGCGGATGATGTGAACCTCGATTACCTGAACACGGCGGAATTCCGCGCCAAAGGCGGCTCTCTGCGCGGATCCATCATGATTTTGGGGCCCATGCTCGGGCGGTTTGGCGTGGGGGCGATCCCGCGTCCAGGCGGGGACAAAATCGGCCGGCGCCGGCTTGACACGCACTTCATCGGCTTCGAAGGGCTGGGCGCGACCTTCACATACGACGCGAGCAATGGGTTCTTCGCAGCTTCCGCACCCAACGGGCTCAAGGGCACGTACATGCTCCTCGACGAAGCGTCGGTGACAGGAACGGCGAACATCGTCATGGCGGCCGCCCTGGCGGAAGGCACGACGACCATTTACAACGCAGCGTGCGAGCCCTATTTGCAGCAATTGTGCGACATGATCAACCGGATGGGGGGCAAGATTTCCGGTGTGGGGTCGAACTTGCTGACCATCGAGGGGGTGGAAAAGTTGGGCGGAACGGAGCACCGGTGCTTGCCCGACATGATTGAAATCGGGTCGTTCATCGGTTTGGCGGCCATGACGCAAAGCGAAATCACCATCAAAGACGTGTCCTACGACCGGTTGGGCGTGATTCCCCGCATTTTCCAACGGATGGGCATCGGGCTCGAGCGCCGGGGGGATGACTTGTTCGTGCCAGCGCAAGACATTTACGAAATCGACACCTTCATCGATGGCTCCATCTTGACGGTCAGCGATGCGCCTTGGCCCGGGTTCACCCCCGATTTGCTCTCCATCGTGTTGGTGACGGCGACGCAGGCCCGGGGCAGCATGTTGATCCACCAAAAGATGTTCGAGAGCCGCCTGTTCTTCGTGGATAAACTCATCGACATGGGCGCCCAAATCATCCTGTGCGACCCGCACCGCGCCACCGTCATCGGCCTCGATCGCAAAAGCCCCTTGCGCGGCGTAACCATGACAAGCCCCGACATCCGCGCCGGCGTATCCCTGCTCATTGCCGCCCTTTCGGCTGAAGGCCAAAGCGTCATCCACAACATCGGACAAATCGACCGCGGGTACCAGGACATTGAAAACCGACTCAAGGCCATCGGAGCCCACATCGAGCGGGTCGACTGAGCCGGATTTCGACGTAAATTGTGAACATGATGAATTGGAAGATTTGGACCGTCGGAGTGGCGGTGGCGGCAGCTGCCTGGTGGGGAAGCCCAGAGGGAACGGTGACGGAGCGCGGTGCGTCCGTGCAATTGATCCAGCAGGTGACGCCTTCCGGCCGCGTGGGCACGAACATCGGGGACACGGCACCTGAAATTGCCATGCGCAATCCGAAGGGCAAGGAGATGAAATTGAGCGACCTGCGCGGTCGGCTCGTGCTCATCGATTTTTGGGCCTCCTGGTGCGGGCCCTGCCGGCGCGAGAACCCGAATGTGGTGGCGGCTTACGAAAAATACGACAAGGCTAAATTCCGCACAGCGAAAGGATTTGAGGTGTTCAGCGTGAGCCTCGACAGCGACCCTGTGCGGTGGGAGGCGGCAATTGAGCAGGACGGGTTGGATTGGGATTACCACGTGTCGGATTTGGCCCGCTGGAACAGCGAAGCCGCGGCCCTGTACGGTGTCTCATCCATCCCCATGAGCTTCTTAGTGGACGAAAACGGCGTAATCATCGCCAAAAACTTGCGCGGCATGGAATTGCACCGTCAAGTGGACCTGCACGTGGAGCGGTTCTGACGGCTTGGCGCATTTTTAGCAGCACCCAACGTGACATCCTGACAGGTTGGCGGACTTCGCCCCTGCGCACCCCTGTGGCAAGGCTTTTGCCACAGTGCGGCCAAACACGAAGACATGAGCGAAACGAAGACCACCCCCGAAGCAGAAGCTCCCGAGGTCCAGGACGGCGAGCAGCAAGCCCCTTCTTCAGAAGAACAGGACCCCACCACTTCTGAGCGGCAAGCGGAGCAGGAAGAAGTTGAAGCGGGAACGGAGGAAGCGGATGCTGCGGCACCAGAGACCGATTGGCACGACCAGTACCTCCGGCTTTATGCCGAGTTCGACAATTACCGGAAGCGCACGATGCGCGAGCGGGTCGAGTTAACGCGTTCTGCGGGGCGCGAAGTCTTAGAGAAACTCTTGCCCGTTGTGGATGATTTTGAGCGGGGGCTGAAGGTGGAGACGGAGGACATTGCGGCGGTGCGTGAAGGCCAAAATTTGGTCTACACCAAGCTCGTCCAACTCCTCCAAGCCCAGGGACTGCAGTCCCTCAACGTCCAACCTGGCGATGACTTCGACACGGACCTGTGCGAGGCCATCACCAACATTCCCCACCCGGAGCTCAAGGGCAAAGTGGTGGACGTCATTGAACAAGGCTACAAGTTGCACGACACGGTGGTGCGCTTTGCGAAAGTGGTCGTAGGCGCTTAATCATGTCAAAACGAGACTTTTACGAGATCCTTGGAGTGGACCGAAAGGCCAGCGAGGGCGAAATCAAAAAGGCATATCGGAAGCTGGCCTTGAAGTACCACCCGGATAAGAATCCGGATGACAAGGATGCAGAGGAGCGCTTCAAGGAAGCGGCCGAGGCGTACGAAGTGCTGAGCGATGGCCAGAAGCGGGCGCAGTATGACCGGTTTGGTCACGACGGCATGCGCGGCGCGGCCGGTGGAGGTGCGGGCGGCTTCGGCGGGATGAACATGGACGACATCTTCAGCCAGTTTGGGGACATTTTCGGCGGAGGCTTTGGCGGCGGAGGTGGCGGCGGCGGCCAACGCCGGCGCCGCATGAAGGGTTCCAACTTGCGCATCAAGGTGAAGTTGACGTTGGAGGAGATTGCAAACGGCACTTCGAAGAAGGTCAAAGTGTTCAAGCAGGTCCAAGCGAAAGGCGCCGAATATTCCGAGTGCACCAGCTGCCACGGCACCGGACAGGTGCGCCGGGTAACGAACACCATCCTCGGTCAAATGCAAACCGCCACCACCTGCAACGCGTGCCAAGGAAGCGGCCAGCGGCTGAAGAGCCGGCCCTCTGGGTCCGATGAATGGGGCATGGTGCGCGAAGAGGCGGTGGTGGACATCAACATCCCAGGCGGCGTGGAGGACGGCATGCAATTGTCGGTGCGCGGCGAAGGAAATGGGGCCCCAATGGGCGGCGTGCCCGGGGACCTGCTCGTGGTCATTGAAGAAATCCCCCATGAAACCCTGAAGCGCAACGGCAAGAACTTGCACTGCGACTTGTACGTCAACTTCGCGGATGCGGCGTTGGGATCCGATGCCGAGGTGCCGCTCATCAGTGGCCGGGCGAAGATCAAGGTGGAGCCGGGAACCCAGAGCGGCAAGTTGGTGCGGCTGCGGGGCAAGGGCTTGCCAGCGGTGGACAGTTATGGAAAGGGCGACTTGCTGGTGAACATCAATGTGTGGACCCCGCAGAAGCTGAGTGACGAGGAGCGGAAAGCCCTGGAGAAGCTGCGGACTTCGCCCAACTTCCAGCCGGAAGCCGAACACAATGAGCGGGGATTTTTTGACAAAGTGCGCGATCTCTTTCAATGAGCGAGGCGGTTCGTGTTGAGTCGGTCACGAAGTCCTTTCAGGGCCACCAAGCGCTGAAAGGCGTATCGGTGTCCATCCCGAAGGGCGAGGTTTACGGGTTGCTCGGTCCCAATGGCGCGGGCAAAACCACCCTCATCCGGATGCTCGCGGGCATCACCGCTCCGGATGCGGGGCGCATTTCCTTCTTCGGCAGCCCGTTGCAGGCAGCCCACCAAGAGCGCGTGGGGTATTTGCCAGAAGAGCGCGGGTTGTACAAGACGATGAAGGTGGGGGAGCAGGCCATTTACTTGGCGCAGCTCCGCGGCTTGAGCCGGCGGGAAGCGGTGGACCGGTTGAAGGTTTGGTTCAAGCGGTTGGAAGTGGACGGCTGGTGGGACCGGCCGGTGTCGGATTTGAGCAAGGGAATGGCCCAAAAGGTCCAGTTCATCACCACGGTGTTGCACGAGCCGGACCTCTTGATCCTCGACGAGCCCCTGAGCGGGTTCGACCCTATCAATGCGCAACGCATTCGAACGGCTGTGGAAGAGCTGCGGGCGGGGGGCACTACGATTTTGCTGTCCACCCATGATATGCCGAGCGTGGAAGAAATGTGCACCCAAGTGACGCTGGTGCACCAAGGAAACGTGTTGCTTGCAGGCGGCGTGGGCGCGTTGCGGGAGCAGGCACGCAGGGGCCGGGCGCGCGTGGTGTTCGAAGGGGAGGTCATCGGATTCACGGCGGCCTTGGGGGCTGCCGCGGAGTTGCTTTCCGTCAAGCCGACGGAGGTGGCGGGCCGGCACGAGGCCATCCTGCGCTTGCCGGAGCAAGCGGATTGGTCGGACTGGGTGCGATGGCTGGCGGCCGAAGTGCGGTTGGTGGCCTGCGAGCCATACGTGACCTCGATGCGCGAGATTTTCATTCAAGCGGTGGAAGTCCAAAACGCGAAGCAACCATGAAGCGTGCACTCGGATTGATCATCGCCCGGGAATACCTCACCCGGGTCCGCCGCCGGGCCTTCCTCATCGGCACGTTTTTGATGCCCATCTTGTCGGTGTTGGTCATCGGGGGCATCGGATGGATGGGGGCGCGGTCGGAGGGCGAGACGAAGGTGCTGGTGGTGGACCGTGCGGGCTTGATCACCAAATGGTACGAGGCGGGCCAAGCGTGGGTGCCGACGCATCCGGAATGCTTTCCTGAGCGATCGGATTTGGCCTACCGGTTCACCAACGAGGTGATGGCCGACAGCACCTTCCTCGCAAGCGATTTCGATGCCATGATCGAATTCGACGACGCGATTTTGCAGCACGCGAAGGCCATGCTCTACTACGAACGCAGTCCGGGATTGGGCATCCAAAGCAAGATGCAAGGCGACCTCTCCCAGGCCATCGAGCGGTTCCGCGTGAAGCAAGAACTGGCGCTCGATTACGAGACGTATAAGCGGCTGAAAACCAGCGTTTCGCTTGTAGGACAGGACATTGTGACGCAGGACCAGGGCGCGATGGGGCGCGGCATCATTGGGTTTGTCTTCTCCCTTTCGCTGTTCCTGCTCATCAGCATGTACGGAACGCAGGTGATGCGCGGGGTGATTGAGGAAAAGGCAAACCGCATCGTGGAGGTGGTCATCAGCGCGGTTTCGCCCCGGACGCTCATGGCCGGGAAGATCATCGGAGTGGGGCTCGTGGGGCTGACGCAGTTCACGGCCTTTGTGCTCATCGGTTGGGGAATGTCGGCGCTGGGCGGGTTGGCGCTCGAGGCGAGTGGCGCACTGGGTGGGGCGGCCGAGGTGTCCATGGCGCCGGGCCTGGATTGGAAGTCATGGCTCGCATCGCAGGATGAACTGGCCTTCTTGCTCGACGTCAACTGGACGGCGATGGCACTGGCGACGGTCGCGTTTTACGTCACCGGGTACACCTTGTACGCCAGCTTGTTCGCGGCGGTCGGTGCGGCCGTTAACCAAGAGTCGGACGCCCAGTATTTGATGCTGCCGGTGATGTTGCCGCTGCTCGCCTCCTACATCATGGCTGCCATGTCGATGGAAGATCCGGAGGGAACGATGGCGGTGGTGGGGTCGTTTGTGCCGTTTTCGGCGCCGGTGATGATGTTGGTGCGGATTCCGCTCGGGGTGCCGATGTGGGAAGTGCTGGCGAGTTTGGCCGGGGTGGCCTTG
>CBFHPD010000017.1:0-2204 GCA_965657495.1 uncultured Flavobacteriales bacterium | reverse complement strand
TTGGCTCCCAAACCAACGATTGCACGCGCACCCCATGGATCAAATCCGCCCCCTGACCCTGCTCGCTGGCCTCCTCGCCGGCGCGGCCTTTGCGACCGCCCAAAACACGGTCGGCACCACGATGTACGACCCCGCCGAAGCCGCCACCGGCTACACGCTGCTCTACCCGCACAACCAGCCCAACGCTTTCCTCATCAACGCCTGCGGCGAAGTCGTGCACAGCTGGGAAGGCGCGCTCGACCAGCGGCCGGGCAACACTGCATACCTGGAGCCGAACGGCGACCTCATCCTGACGTGGCGGCCAGCCTCCATCGCGGGCAACCCCATCTGGGCGGGCGGCGGCGGGGCTACCGTGGAACGCCGGACGTGGGACAACGAAGTCCTGTGGACGTACACGCAGAACGACGATTCCGCCCGGTTCCACCACGACATCGCTCCGATGCCCAACGGCAACGTGCTCGCCATCTGCTGGGAGCGCGTGGATTCGGCGACGGCGGTGGCGGACGGCCGCTTGCCTGAGCTGCTCGACGCCAGCGGGTTGTGGTACGAGAAGGTCGTGGAGTTGCAGCCCGATGGCGCCGGGGGCGCGGAGGTGGTGTGGGAGTGGAAGATGCGCGACCATTTGGTCCAAAACATCGACCCACAAGGCGCCAACTACGGCGACCCCGCAGCCAACCCCGGCCGCATCGACGTCAACTACTCCACGGAAAGCGGTGCGCCGGCGGACCTCGTGCACATGAACAGCATCGATTACAACCCGCTGAACGACCACATCCTGATGAGTGCGCCAGAGTACGACGAAATCTGGGTCATCGACCACAGCGCGCTGAGCGACGGCGACTTGAAGTGGCGGTGGGGCAACCCGGCGGCCTACGGGTCGGGGGATTCCACCCAGCACGTCCTGCACTACCAGCACGATGCGAATTGGGTGGATGCGCCGTATCAGAACCCCTCCCCGTTCTTCGGGCGGATCAGCGTGTTCAACAACCGGGTGCCGGATGCCGGCGGGCAGCACTCGGAACTGACGGTGGTCGCGCCGCCGTACGATGATTACGAGAACACGTACTTGTATGACGGCGGGGTGTTTGCGCCGGCGGCTGCGGAGTTCACGTGGGCGGCGACGGACACGGCGTCGTTCAGCAGCGGCGGGTTGTCGAGCTTCCAGCCGCTTCAGGGACCGCGCTTTTTGGTGTGTGAAGGGCGTTCGGGGCGGATTTCGGAGATCACGCTGGCCGGAGACACGGTTTGGCAGTACGTGACGCCGTTCCAAGGCGGGCAACCGGTGGCACAAGGCACGGAGTTGTTGCAGGGCGCGAATTTGACGTTCCGGGCGACGAAGTATCCGGAGAATCATCCGGCTTTTGTGAACCTCGTAGACACCGTGGGGACGGTGTTGGAATTGGAGCCCACTCCCCTGCCGGCGTGCTTGCCGTGCGACGTGACCGTGACCGTAACGGTGGACCCTTTGGTGGCCTTCGGGCTGGACATCGTGGGGGGAACGCCGCCGTTTGAAGCCGTTTGGACGAACGAAGATTCGAGCAGTTCATGTGAAGGGTTGGAAATCACGGTGGATGAATGCCCGAGCTTGTTTGGGACGGAAAACGCGTGGGTATTCGTCGTGGTGACCGATGCCAATGGGTGCACGGCGACCGCTGAGGGCGGCTACGGCGGGGTGGACGAACCGGGACGTGCCTTACGCGTTTACCCGAATCCTGCGTCCGGCTGGGTGCAGTTGGAAGGCCTGGATGCCGAGGTGCGCTTGCTGGATTTGAACGGACGGATCGTGGCGGCGACGCGCGGGGGGGCCGGGCGGTGGATGCTGCCGGATTTGGCCCCCGGGATGTATGTGGTCCAAAGCGGCGACTTCCGTCAACTCCTTCACATTCAACACGATTAAGATGGCCGATTCCATCCTCATCCAACAGGACGGCGCGGTGCGCACCCTCGTGCTCAACCGGCCGGACGTGTTCAACAGCTTCGACCGCCACATGGGCAAGGCCTTCCAAGCCGCCCTCGACGACGCGGGCGCCGACCCCGGAGTGCGGTGCGTGGTCATCACGGGCGCCGGGCGGGCCTTCTGCGCGGGCCAAGACCTCAAGGAAGTGACCGCGCCCGATGCGCCCGACTTCCGCGTCATCGTCGAAGAGACGTACAACGAGAGCGTGCGGCGGATCCGCGGCATGGAGAAGCCGGTCATCGCGGCG
>CBFHPD010000016.1:0-19762 GCA_965657495.1 uncultured Flavobacteriales bacterium | reverse complement strand
CCGGGTTCCACGCCCAATCCTTGTTCACATCATCCACCGCCCACGTCCGGTATGTGCCGGGCGCGATGTAGCCCACCTCGAAGCGGCCTGCGTCATCCGTGACGCCCACGTACCGCGGGCGCGCGCCGTGCACGAGCGAATCCACGGGCCAATCCCCGGGAAACAGCATGACCCGCACCCCCGGCACCGGCGCCGCAAAGTCGCGGTGCACCACCCGGCCCCGCCACCGCAGCGTATCGAGCTCCGCCCCCATCGCCGCCGCCCACACGCCCTGCACCAAGGGGTTGCCCTCGTGCAAATCCACTACGGACTCGCCCAAATCCAGCACCACCGTGCCCGATGCCGGCAACGTCACTTCCGACCAATCCAATTCCAGCGTCCGCCCGCGCAGCCGGTAGGCCGGAAGCGCATCGAGCGGCGGCGAAACCAGCCACTGCTCGCGGGCGTTTTTCACCTGCACGTACTCGTCGAACTCCCACACCACCGTGCCGCCGTCCCAAAACGTGGTGCCCGGTGCCGGCTCCATCCGCACCACATTCGGCGGATCCTCATCCACCGGCCCGCCCGTGGGCGAGGACATTTGGGCACAGCCCCACCCCAGCACCGCGGCCGCGGCGAGGAGCATCAGCCTTCCCATTGGGACCAGTTTTGGGCAATCCAGTCAGCCACTTCCTCCAAGCCGGCCACATCGGCCGCATCAAACCCGTCGAGCACCACGGAATCCACATCGAGCACCGCCACGACCTCCCCGTTCACGCGCACCGGTACCACCACCTCCGCACGCGTGGCCGCGCTGCAAGCGACATGCCCCGGAAACGCCTCCACATCGGGCACGTGCTGGGTGCACTCGCTGTCCCATGCCGCGGCACAAACGCCCTTGCCATGCCGCAAACGCGTGCACGCAACCGGGCCTTGGAACGGCCCCAGCACCAGCTCGTCGCGCGCCGCATCCACGAGGTAAAAGCCCACCCAGTGCCAGCCAAACGCCTCAAACAGCGCGGCAGCCGCATTGGCCAAATTCGCGGTGCGCGAGGGCTCGCCCGCCAAGAGCGCACGGAACTGCGGCAGGAGCGCCGCCCATTTTTCAGAGGCCGTGGCGGAGGCCGGCAGGGACAGGGATGCAGACATGGTGCGAAGATACCTTATGCCAATGCGAGCACCAACGCACCGTCCACCTGCCAGCCCGCGGCTTCGAGGGCGGCCGCGCAAGCGCGCAGGGTGGCGCCGGTGGTGAGGACGTCGTCGACGAGGTAGGCCCGGGCGCCGGGCGGGGCGGGCCGGCCGCGGTACGTGGAGGTGAGCTGTGCCGCACGCTCGAGGCGGGTGCTGCTCGTGAGGGACGTTTGGTGGGTTTGGCGCACCAAGGCCTGCGAGTGAACAGCAACCTGCCACACGTCGGCCACCCCGCGCGCGATCCACTCCGCTTGGTTGTAGCCCCGCTTCCACCGCCGCCGCCAATGCAGCGGCACCGGCACGAGCACCACGTCATCCGGAGGCCGGTCATGGCCCTCCGCCAGCCAACACCCCGCCCGCCGCGCCAACCGGCGGTCCCCACCATACTTGAACCGGTGCACCAGCGGGTGCAACTCCTCCGCCCCGCGCAGCCGAAAACCCGGGCAGCCGCGCAATCCGTAGACGCGATCGGCGAACAACGCCTCGCCCGCCGGGCCGCGCACATCCGGCCACCGCAACGCGCACGCCCAGCAGGCGCCCATCGGCATCGCCTCCCCCCATGCCGGCGCCCCGCACCGGACGCACCACCTTGGAAACAAACCGTCCATGGGGCGAAGGAACGGCGCCGGCCGCGGGGGAGGGAGGAAAGTTCATGGGTGGAGGGGTTAACTTTGTGGCCGCATGAAGTTTGGGAAATTGGAATCGTTGGAGGGGTTTCCGGCCGCGGGGTTCGACCTGCCGCCGGATGCTGAGGTGACCGGGCGCGTGCTGAGTGGGGCGGGGCGGCCGGTGGACGTGCGGTGTGGGGGGACGATGTGGACGGTGCGGGCGTGGCGGGGCGGCGTGTACGGCGGGTTGCCGCAGCGGGCGTGGCCGGAGGCGTATGGGCGGGCGTTTGGGACGATCGAGTTCAACGCCACGCATTACCGGATTCACCCGGCGGACCGGATGGCCGAGTGGGCGGCGGGGATGCCGGAGCACTTCCGGTTCTGTGCCAAGTTTCCGCAGATCATCACGCATTTCCGGCGGTTTGCGAACTGCGAGGGGCCGACGGCGGACTTCATCGACGGGTTGTTGGCGCTGGGGGAGCGCCGGGGGCCGAGCTTCGTGCAGCTGCCGCCGCATTTCACGCCGGCGAAGGGGCAGTCCCTGCTGACGTACCTCGCGCAGTGGCCGCGGGAGTTGCGGGTGGCGGTGGAGTTCCGGCATCCGGCGTGGTTTGAGGGCGGGCCGGAGGCTGAGCGGGTGTGGGCCGGGCTGGAGGCGCTGGGCGTGGGCGCGGTGATCAGCGACACGGCGGGCAGGCGGGATGCGGTGCACATGCGGGTGACCGCGCCGTTCGTGTTGATTCGGTGGGGAGGCTATGAAGGGCATCCGACGGACCAAACCCGCATGGCCGCCTGGGCCGACCGCCTCGCCGCTTGGTTTGCGCGGGGCCTTGAGGAAGCGCATTTTTTGGTCCACCAGCCGGACAGCGTCCACACGCCCGCCACCTGCGCCGCCTTCGCGGACCTCATCGAAGCCCGGACCGGCGTGCGCCCCGCTGCGCCTTCCCTCCTCTTTTAAATCAGCCCAAACTGATGGAAGTGGTGCGCCGTGTGGTGCCGCACCAACCCCTTCGCGTCGTCCGCATCCATCATGCCGTAGACGGGGTGCTTATACGGGCCGGACAGCGATTCCATTTGGCCCAACAACTCCGCGAAGCGGGCCACCTCCCCCTCGAAATCCGCCCCCGAAGCCACCCGCAACACCGGCGCCGTCGCCAAATTCCGCGGCGTCTCCACCGGCGAAGTCCGCCCCACGCGCTTCAGGAACACCTTCCCCACGGACCGCGCCAGCAAGGCCGTAAGCCCCCCCATCCGCACGGCGCCGAGGTACAGCTCCATGAACTTGTTCACGTGGGCCACCATCCCGGCCGCGTCCAACTTCCCCCAAGCGGGCTGAGCCTCCGGCGTCAACCGCCCCAAAGCCGCCCGCAACGCTTCCGCCGAAGGCGTGTCCGGATGAAATTCCATCCTTACGCCCCGTGGCACTTCTTGTACTTCTTGCCCGAACCGCACGGACACGGGTCGTTGGGCAAGGCCTTTTTCTCAGAGCGGATGGGCGCTTGCTTCGGAGCAGGAGCGGCCGGCTGCCCGGCGGCTGCCCGTTGCTGCATTTGCTGCTGCTGTGCGCGCAACGCCGCGGCTTGTGCGGCCGCCATGGCCTGCTGCTGGATGTTCTGCACCCCCGGCTTGCTGATCTGCACGTTGCCCGCCGCAATGACCGGATCCACGGCCGGACGCTCGGGCGCTTGTTGCGGCGCCGGCCCCGTGGGGATGGTCGCCTGCATGAGGAACGAAGCGACGTCGGTGTTCATTTGGCCCACCATCACTTCAAACAAGCGGAAGCTCTCCATCTTGTAAATCACCAGCGGATCCTTCTGCTCGTAGCGGGCATTCTGCACGTTCGAACGCAAGTCGTCCATCGCGCGCAACTGCTCCTTCCAGTACTGGTCGATGACCGCCAACACCACAGATTTCTCCAAGCCTTCCAACACCGTGCGCCCGCGCGAAGCCACGCTTTCCTCGATGTTTGCCGCCACCTGCAAGGTCTTCAACCCGTCGGTGAATGGCACGAGGATGCTCGTGTAATTGTTCGACGCATCGTTGTGCACGCGCTCGATGACCGGGTGCGCGCGTTCCGCCAGCAGGTCGAACTTTTCGCGGTAGGTCCGCTCTGCGTGCAGGAAGGTCTCCAAGGCCAAATCCGCCGGCGCCATCGCCCCGAATTTCCCCTCTTCCACCGGCGACTCCATCCCAAAATCCGACAGCATCGCCCGCTGGAACCCCTCGAAATCCTTGGTCGGCTGGTGCGCCATCACATGCGTCTCTACGAGCTCGTAGAACATGTTCGCGATGTCGGTCCGGATCCGGTCGCCATGCAAGGCGTGGCGGCGGCGCTTGTAAATCACCTCCCGCTGCGCGTTCATCACGTCGTCGTACTCCAGCAGGCGCTTCCGCACCCCGAAGTTGTTCTCCTCCACCTTCTTTTGCGCCCGTTCGATGGACTTCGTGATCATGGAGTGCTGGATGACCTCGCCCTCCTTGTGGCCCATCCGGTCCATCATCTTCGCCACCCGGTCCGAACTGAACAAGCGCATCAAGTCGTCCTCAAGCGACACGTAGAACTGGGACGACCCCGGATCCCCCTGACGCCCCGAACGCCCGCGCAACTGGCGATCCACCCGCCGGCTGTCGTGCCGCTCCGTACCGATGATGGCCAAGCCGCCCAACTCCTTCACCTCCGGCTTCAACTTGATGTCTGTTCCCCGGCCCGCCATGTTCGTCGCAATCGTCACTGCCCCGCGCTGCCCCGCGCGCGCTACAATTTCGGCCTCCTGTTGGTGCATCTTCGCGTTCAACACCTGGTGCTGGATGCCGCGCAGGTTGAGCATCTTCGACAGCAGCTCGCTCACCTCCACCGTCGTCGTACCCACAAGCACCGGCCGCCCGGCCTCGCTCAGTTTCACCACGTCGTCGATGATCGCGTTGTACTTCTCCCGCTTCGTCTTGTAGACCAAATCCTGCTCGTCTTTCCGCGCAATCGGCCGGTTCGTCGGAATGACCATCACGTCGAGCTTGTAGATGTCCCACAACTCGCCCGCCTCCGTTTCCGCCGTTCCGGTCATCCCGGACAGCTTGTTGTACATCCGGAAGTAGTTCTGCAAGGTCACCGTCGCGTAGGTCTGCGTCGCTGCTTCCACCTTCACGGACTCCTTCGCTTCGATGGCTTGGTGCAAGCCGTCGGAATAGCGCCGCCCGTCCATGATCCGCCCCGTCTGCTCGTCGACGATCATGACCTTGTTCTCCATCACCACGTAGTCGACGTCCTTCTCGAACAGGGTATACGACTTGAGCAGCTGGTTCATGGTGTGAATCCGCGCACTCTTCACGTTGTAGTCCTGCATCAGCGCGGCCTTGCGCTCGGTGCGCTCGTCGTCCGAGAGGCCCGCGTTGTCAATCGCAACGAGTTCCGTGGCCAAATCCGGCATCGTGAAAAACGTGTCGTCCTCCATGTTCCGCGTCAAGTACTCGATCCCCTTCTCGGTCAACTCCACCGACTTGTGCTTCTCGTCGATGACGAAGTACAGCTCGGCATCGGCCTCGGGCATCGCCCGCTTGTTGTCTTGCAGGTAGTAGCCCTCGGTCTTGAGGAGCTGCTGCTTCATGCCGTCGTTGCTCAGGAACTTGATGAGGGCCTTCGATTTGGGCAAACCCCGGTACGCCCGGAACAACGACAAACTCGCCGCCTGCGCCGCATCCTTCGGCGCGCCCTCGTCCGAGAGGACCTTCTTCGCTTCAGAAAGGAACCCTTGGACCACCTTCTGCTGGACATTCACCAAGCTGACCACCTTTGGCTTGAGCTCCTCGAACTCGTGCACGTCGCCCTTCGGGGTCGGGCCGGAAATGATGAGCGGCGTCCGCGCTTCGTCGATGAGCACCGAGTCGACCTCGTCCACGATGGCGTAGTGGTGCGGCCGCTGCACGAGTTGGTCCGGCCGTTGCGCCATGTTGTCGCGCAGGTAGTCAAAACCAAATTCGTTGTTCGTTCCGTACGTGATGTCCGCCCGGTACGCCTTGCGCCGCTCCTCGCTGTTAGGCTGGTGCTTGTCGATGCAGTCCACGCGCATGCCGTGGAACTCAAACAGCGGCCCCATCCACTCGGAGTCCCGGCGGGCGAGGTAGTCGTTTACCGTCACCAAGTGGACCCCGCGCCCGGCGAGGGCGTTGAGGAACACGGGCAACGTCGCCACCAAGGTCTTTCCCTCACCGGTCTGCATCTCCGCCACCTTGCCGCGGTGGAGCGCGATGCCGCCGATGAGCTGCACGTCGTAGTGCACCATGTTCCACTCGATGTCGGCGCCCGCTGCCTTCCACGTGTTGGCCCAAACCGCCTGCTCACCTTCCACCACCACATTCGAGCGGTTCGCCGCCAATTCGCGGTCCCAGTCCCCGGCTTTCACCCGGAGTTCCTTGTTCTCGGACCACCGGCGCGCCGTCTCCTTCACCAGGGCAAACGCCTCCGGCAAAATCTCGTCAAGCACCTCTTCGAGCGCGGCATTCACGCCCTCGTTGAGGGCATCCACTTCCTCGTACTTCGCTTCCTTCGCGTCGAGGTCGTCGTCGCTCATCGCATCGGCTTCCGCCCGGAGGGCGTTTTGTTCCGCCACAGCGGGAGCGATGTGGTCTTGGATGCGCTGACGCAAGGCATCAGAGGCCTCGCGGAGGCCATCATCGGTCAAGGCGCGCATCGCCGCTTCGTGGGTGTGCACGGCATCCACTTGCGGTTGAATGGCCTTGATATCGTTCGCGGCTTTATCGCCGATCAGTTTCTTCAGGAGCTTCTGCAGCATGCTGCAAAAGTACGGACGGATGCGCCCCACTTGGAAGGGAATGTAGACCGGCCGCGGATTCCCTCTTTTTGAGGCCAAAAACACCCCCCTCCAGCGACCCACATCACCCTAACAAAACCGTGCCAAAATCCCATGTGATTTCGCCAAAAAAGTTCCTCACGAAGTTTCCATGATGCCGTGTATCACATTGATTATGAATTGCCCACAACGTTCTTTACAACCGTTTTGTTCACAACTACCCCCGATTGTGGATTCTTTTGTTTTGGCCTTCTCGGGCGGTATCAACTTTCTTTGAAGGGTCAATCGGAAGTTGCCCACCAAGGCGTCCGTTTTCCTGGCGCTTAACCGTTCACTTCTTCGCCCCGCGCGGCTCACTTTTCGACGGGGATTTGAACCCATTTCCACATCCCATTAGGGTGATCGGCAGTGGGATTTTTGTCCTAAAAGCAGGCCCGACCAGGAAAACGAAACGCCCTCAAGCAACCGACGAACTCAAGTCACCTTTCACCACAACCGATCAGTTCCAACCACCATGAACGAAGTACAACAAGCCGCCGCGACCCAATCCACCATCGACGCCGTGTTGCCCGAAAACACCGTTGTGACCGAGCCGATTTTGCAAGATAATCCGAACCGATTCGTCCTCTTTCCCATCGAGCACGACGACATTTGGCAATTCTACAAGCGGTCTGAGGCGAGCTTTTGGACGGCGGAGGAAATTGATTTGGCCGCAGACATCGTGGACTGGAACAACAAGCTCAACGACGACGAGCGGTACTTCATCAAACATGTTTTGGCCTTCTTCGCGGCCTCCGATGGCATCGTGAACGAAAACTTGGCGGAGAACTTCGTGGCGGAGGTGCAGTACACGGAAGCCAAGTTCTTCTACGGGTTCCAAATCATGATGGAGAACATCCACTCCGAGACCTACTCCTTGCTCATCGACACCTACATCAAGGACAAGGAGGAAAAGGCGCAGCTCTTCAACGCCATCGAAACCCTCGATTGCGTAAAGCGCAAGGCGGACTGGGCCTTGAACTGGATCGAAAACGGTTCGTTTGCAGAGCGTTTGGTGGCGTTCGCAGCGGTGGAAGGCATTTTCTTCAGCGGCAGTTTCTGCTCGATCTTCTGGTTAAAAAAGCGGGGCCTCATGCCCGGGTTGAGCTTCTCGAACGAGCTGATTTCGCGCGACGAGGGCTTGCACTGCGATTTTGCCTGTTTGCTTTACAACGACCACGTGGTGAACAAGCTGCCGAAGAAAACGGTGCGCAAGATCATCGTCGATGCGGTGATCATCGAAAAGGACTTCATCCTCGACGCCCTGCCGGTGCGCCTGATCGGCATGAACTCCGACTTGATGAGCCAGTACATCGAGTTTGTGGCCGACCGCTTGCTCGTCGAGCTGGGCTGCGAGAAAGAATACAACGCCTCCAACCCGTTCGACTTCATGGACATGATTTCGTTGCAAGGCAAGACGAACTTCTTCGAGAAGCGCGTCGGTGAATACCAAAAGGCGGGCGTCATGAAAGCCGCAGGCAGCTCGGACGCTGGGTTCTCTTTGGACGAAGACTTTTAATCTCCCTTCCCTCACGATATGTATGTAGTCAAGCGCGACGGACGACGCGAACTCGTCCAATTCGATAAGATCACGGCCCGCATCAAGAAATTGTGCTATGGCCTCGACGATGCGGTGGATGCCGTGAAGGTGGCCATGCGCGTCATTGAAGGAGTGTACGACGGCGTGACCACGAAGGAACTCGACAACCTCGCAGCGGAAGTGGCGGCCACGAATGCGGTGACGCACCCGGATTACGCGAGCCTCGCTTCCCGCATTGCGGTGTCGAACTTGCACAAGTCGACCCACAAGTCGTTCGCCGAAACGATGTCCTTGCTCCACGGCTACGTGGACCCCATCACCGGGGCGAATGCGAGCCTCATTGCGGACGATGTCATTGAAATCGTACGCGAGAACGCCGAATTCCTCGACTCCCAAATCATCTACGACCGGGACTTCAATTACGACTTCTTCGGCTTCAAGACGCTCGAGCGTTCATACCTGCTGAAGATCGACGGCAAAATCGCCGAGCGCCCGCAGCAAATGCTGATGCGCGTCGCCGTGGGCATCCACAAGGAAGACCTCGATTCAGCGGTGGCCACTTACAACATGATGAGCGAAGGCTGGTTTACCCACGCCACGCCCACCTTGTTCAACTCCGGCACGCCCAAACCGCAAATGTCCAGCTGCTTCCTGCTCACCATGAAGGAGGACAGCATCACCGGCATTTACGACACGCTCAAGCAGACCGCGAAGATTTCGCAGAACGCGGGGGGCATCGGCCTCGCCATCCACGACATCCGGGCCACCGGATCGTACATCAAAGGCACGAACGGCACGTCCAACGGCATCGTCCCGATGTTGCGCGTCTTCAACGACACGGCCCGCTACGTCGACCAAGGAGGCGGCAAGCGGAAGGGGTCGTTCGCGGTGTACATCGAACCGTGGCACGCCGACGTTTACGACTTCCTCGATTTGAAGAAGAACCACGGGAAGGAGGAGCAGCGCGCCCGGGATTTGTTCTACGCGCTGTGGATTCCAGACCTGTTCATGAAGCGGGTGGAAGATGATGGGGAGTGGACGCTGATGTGCCCGAATGAGTGCCCCGGTTTGGCCGATACGCACAGCGAGGAGTTCGAGGCGCTTTACACGAAGTATGAGGCGGAAGGCAAGGGGCGGAAGACGGTGAAGGCCCAGGATTTGTGGTTCAAGATTTTGGAAAGCCAAATCGAGACCGGGACCCCGTACATGCTCTACAAAGACAACGCGAACCGGAAATCGAACCAGAAGAACCTCGGCACCATCCGCTCCTCGAACCTCTGCACGGAGATCATCGAGTACACGGCGCCCGACGAAGTGGCGGTCTGCAACCTCGCCTCCATCGCGCTGCCCAAGTTCGTTGAAGAAGGCGCGTTCGACCACAACAAGCTGTTCGAAGTCGCGTACCAAGTCACGCGCAACCTCAACCGCGTCATCGACCGGAACTACTACCCGATTCCCGAGGCGCGCAACTCGAACATGCGCCACCGCCCCGTCGGCATCGGCGTCCAAGGCCTCGCCGACGCGTTCATCCAAATGCGCTACCCCTTCGACTCCGACGAAGCGCGCCAGCTGAACAAGGACGTCTTCGAGACCATCTACTACGCCGCATGCACGGCTTCAAAGGACTTGGCGAAGGAAGAAGGCCCCTACGAGACCTTCGCGGGCTCACCCGCATCGAAAGGCATCCTGCAATTCGACATGTGGAACGTGACCCCTTCGGATCGCTGGGAGTGGGACATCTTGAAGGAAGAGATCAAGGAGCACGGCATGCGCAACTCGCTGCTCATGGCGCCGATGCCCACGGCTTCTACGGCCCAAATCCTCGGCAACAACGAGTGCTTCGAGCCCTACACCTCGAACATCTACACCCGCCGCGTGCTCGCCGGCGAGTACATCATCGTCAACAAGCACCTTTTGCGCGATTTGAGCAGTCTGGGCTTGTGGGATGAGGACATGAAGAACCGCATCATTGCGGCCAACGGCAGCATCCAAGGCATCGACGAGATCCCGGAGAACTTGCGGGCCCTGTACCGCACGGCTTGGGAAATCCCGCAGCGCGCCTTGGTGGACATGTCCGCCGACCGCGGGGCTTACATTTGCCAATCGCAGAGCCTCAACGTGTTCATGGAAAACGTGAACACCGGCAAGCTCACTTCGATGCACTTCTACGCATGGAAGAAAGGCCTCAAGACCGGCATGTACTACCTCCGCACGAAGGCCGCCACCGATGCCATCAAGTTCACGGTGGACAAGAAGTACAAGGCGCAGCCGGCGCCAGCAGATGTCCCTCAGAAGTCCATCCGCGAGATGTCCGAAGCCGAGCAAGCGGCCATCGCCTGCTCCCTCGAAAACCCGGACGATTGCGAAATGTGCAGCGGGTGATCCGCTGAGGAGTGCGATTGAGTAAGAAAAAGCCAAGGACGCGGTTCCTTGGCTTTTTTCGTTGGGGCTTGGTGCGCCGGGCGGGGAGGGTGCGCTGGGTCCGGGTGCAGCGCGCGGGCAGTCAGTCGCGCTCGAAGCGGAACCACGCCCACACGTTCGCCAGCACGAGCCCCATGCCGAGGAGCAGATGCAGCGGTTGGGCGGGGGCGGGCATGCCGGCGTACGTGAGGATGACACCGGAGAGGATCTGGGCGCCGATGATGGCCGCAACGCCCCAAGCCGCGCGACGGGATGCGCCGTCCGTTTGCCGCAACAGCGGAACGACCCAAGCGGCATGGACCAGCAGCACAGCCCACGAAGCAGAACGGTGGGCCTTCCACCAAGCCGGCAGAGCCTCCACCCAATCCGCCCGCAAGACGCCGGCCTGCGACAAGCCGTCGATGGCCTCCCGCACTTGCGTACCGAAGATGAGCTGCCCCGCCGCGATGAAGGCCGCCGCGGCCACCCAGCCCTTACGGACCGCAGCCCGCTGCGGCCGCTCGCGGCGAAGGGAATCAGCGATGTACCACATGAGCCCCACCAAGATGGCCAGCGCGCCCACCATGTGCAAGGTGATGGACCCGGGAATGAGGTTGCCGTCCACCACCTTTTTGCCCAACCACGCCGCAAAGCCGAGCATGAACAGGGTCCACAGAGCGGTGAGCAGTGGCCGCCAACGGCGGTGGCGGAAGGCGTGGCGCATGGAAAGGACCAAGAACACGAGCGCGGGCACGCCGGTGAATGCCCCGATGAGCCGGTTGATGAACTCGACCCAGGTGTGCACCGGGTTGAAGATGGCGTAATCGTGCTTGGTGTAGGGGGCGATGTCGGCGGCTGCGCGGGCCTGTTCAAAGGTGCCCGCCTCGAGGTCGCGCTGCACCACCCACAAGGTGTCGCGGGCGACGAGCATGCGGCCGGCGTCGTACGACTCACCCGGGGTCCACGTGACTTGGGATGCCTCGGTGGGCGGGATCATCAGCCCAAAGCACTGCGGCCAATCCGGGCACCCCATGCCCGAGCCGGTCATGCGGACCACGCTGCCCGCCAGCACCACCAAATAAGCCGAAACCCACGTCACGCGGGCCACCTGCCGGAGCAGGCGTTCTGAAGCTGTCGCATGTGCCATCGCCGAAAGTTTTGCGCAAGTTCGGTCACGACCGGTTCCCGCCGATCGATGCGGGTCCGTGCGCGGGAGGTCGCGTTAGTTCGCGCCGGCTGCGAGTGCATAGTGCACCACGTCCACGCCGTTCACGTGGTAAATGCCGCCTGCGATTTCGTTCACCTTCGCCGCCATGTCTTGCGGGGACACGAGGTCCGTGGAAAATTCCACCTCCACGAAGTTCATGCCGCGTTCGGCCTCGAAGTCGATGTGGGCGTTGGCAACGCCGTTGAGTTCGAGGAGCTCTTTTTGGATTTTGCTGCCGCATGCGACGGCGCACATCATGCCTTCGATTTCCAATTTGGCCACCGAATGCTCCGAAGCCCCCGCTTCAAAGTGCTCATTCACCGCCACCTCTGCGCCAGCATCTCCGCAAGATGCCAACCACGACACCGACACCACCAACGCAGCCGAAGCCGCCAAACGACCGATTTGTTTCCGCATGGTGCAAAGATAATTCCCGACCGGCACGCAATGAATCCAATGAATCCTAATTTCGCGCGCTGTGAATCACACCGCATCTGTTCCGCGCCCGTGGTTGGCGCCCGCCGTCCTGCTGCTCCTCGGAGCGGTCTGGGGCAGCAGCTTCATCTTGATGAAATGGGCGTTGTTTGGGTCGGACGGCGAGCTGGTGATGCGGCCGACCGACCTCGCGCCGATGCGGATGGCCTTCGCGGGGACAGCGCTTTTGCCGGTGGCTTGGGGCGCGCTGAAGCGGGTGCGCGGCGGGCAGCGGAAGTGGGTGTTCGCCAGCGGGGTGATCGGGAGCCTCGTTCCCGCGTTCCTGTTTGCCATCGCCCAAACCCAGTTGCCGAGCGCCCTCGCCGGCATGCTCAACGCGCTCGCCCCGCTGTGGACGTTGGTGTTCAGCGTGTTTGTGTTCCGCAACCGGGCGCAGCCGCGTCAGGTGGCGGGGCTGCTCGTGGGGTTCGCGGGGGCGCTGTGGATGGTCACGCAGGGGGAGACGTTGGTGGTGGGGGAGTCGGCGTGGTGGCCGGGCTTGCTGATTGTGGTGGCGACGATGTTTTATGGGATGAACGTGAACATCACGCGGGAACGGTTGTCCGGGCCGACGGGGCTGCAGTTGGCGTCGCTGTCGCTGGGGTTTGTGGCGGTGCCGAGTTGGGTGTACCTGGGGATGGCGGGGACGTTTCCGCGGGTGCTTGCGCATCCGGAGGGGGCGGAGGCGCTGGTGATTGTGGCGGTGCTCGCGGTGGTGGGAACGGCGGGGGCGCTGGCGTTGTTCAACCAGCTGATTGCCATGACGTCTTCGCTGTTTGCGGCGTCGGTGACATACATCATTCCGGTGTTTGCGGCGTTGTGGGGGGTGGCCGATGGCGAGGCGTTGACGTGGGGGCACGCGGTGGCGGGGGCGGTGATCCTCAGCGGGGTGGCGATCATCAACGCGGGGCGGCGGCGGGCGTAGTGCACATTTGTGGGGGGGAGGGTGTTGATAAGTCCGGGATTTGGCCTACCTTTGCCGACCCGTAAAGGGCATAAACATCATTCCCATGTATGCAATCGTAGAGATAGCAGGGCACCAGTACAAGGTACAGAAAGACCAACAGGTGTTCGTTAACCGCCTCCAACAGGACGAAGGCGCGAAGGTCAGCTTCGACCGCGTGCTCCTCGCGGACAAGGACGGTAACGTGCAAGTTGGCGCCCCGGCTATAAGCGGAGCTTCCGTCTCCGCGGTGGTTGAACGCCACCTCAAGGGTGACAAGGTGCTGATCTTCAAGAAGAAGCGCCGGAAAGGTTACCAAAAGTTGAATGGATTCCGGGCTTCATTGACCGAAATCCGCATCACGGACATCAAAGCATAATCGACGCATTTCGCAAGAAACGCGCTGAAAACCCTTTAAGCCATGGCTCACAAAAAAGGTGTAGGTAGCTCCAAGAACGGTCGGGAATCTCACTCGAAACGATTGGGCGTTAAAATTTTCGGAGGTCAAGGTTGCATCGCGGGGAACATCCTCGTTCGCCAACGCGGCACGCAACACCACCCGGGCGTCAACGTCGGGATTGGCAAAGACCACACGCTGTACGCATTGACGGACGGCGTGGTCGAATTCCGCAAGAAGAAAAACAACCGTTCGTACGTGAGCGTCGTCCCGATGGGCGAGGCTTGATTGAACGTGAATTCGCATTGAATGCAACGCTCCCGGCCCTCTCGTAGGGTCGGGAGTTTTGTATTTTCGCCCCTGCCAACGGGGCTCGCATCGGTTGGCAACCCATTTCCAGCAGAACAACGCCCATGTTGACCCTCTCAGCCCTGCGTGAACAACGCGATGCGGTGATCGCCGCCCTTGCCAAGCGTGGCCTCGATGCCGCAGAAACCATCGACGGCATCCTGGCCGCAGACGCCGAGCGCCGGGCCACACAAACCCGCCTCGACGGCCTCCTCGCCGAAAGCAACGCCGCCAGCCGGAAAATAGGCGAGTTGATGCGCTCGGGACAGCGCGAAGAGGCCGAGGCGATGAAGGCCACGGTGAGCGGGAACAAAGCCCTGGAAAAGGAATTGAAGGACCAGCTCGCGGCATTGGAAGGTTCGGTGCACGAAGCGCTGTGCCACTTGCCGAACACGCCGTGCGACCTCGTGGCAGCCGGAAAGTCCGCTGAGGACAACGTGGAAGTGTTCCGGAGCGGGGGGTTGCCGACGTTGGCGGAAGGCGCGGTGCCGCATTGGGACCTCGCTTCGAAGTACGATTTGATCGACTTCGATTTGGGGGCTAAGGTCACGGGCGCGGGCTTTCCGTTCTACAAGGGCAAGGGCGCGAAGTTGCAGCGGGGGTTGATTCGGTTCTTCCTGGAGCGGGCGGAGGAGGCCGGGTATTTGGAGTACATCCCGCCGCACATGATCAATGAGGAGTCGGGGTTTGGCACGGGCCAGCTGCCGGATAAAGAGGGGCAGATGTACCACATGCAGGACGACAACCTGTTCATGATTCCGACGGCGGAGGTGCCCTTGACGAACATTTACCGGGATACCCTGCTGAATGCGGCGGACTTGCCCATCAAGCTGTGCGGGTACACCCCGTGTTTCCGTCGCGAGGCGGGCAGCTACGGCAAGGACGTGCGAGGGTTGAACCGGTTGCACCAGTTCGACAAGGTGGAAATCGTGCAGATCGCGGACCCGGCAACGTCGTATGCGAAGCTCGACGAAATGGTCGATCACGTGAAGGGGCTGCTCGACACGCTCGAACTTCCCTACCGCATCCTGCGGTTGTGCGGAGGCGACATGGGCTTCACTTCGGCGATGACGTACGATTTCGAGGTGTGGTCGGCTGCGCAGGAGCGGTGGTTGGAGGTGTCGTCCGTGTCGAACTTTGAGACGTACCAGGCGAACCGGTTGAAGTGCCGATTCCGCGGCGAAAACGGCAACGAACTCGTGCACACCCTCAACGGATCGGCCCTCGCTTTGCCGCGCATCGTGGCGGCCTTGTTGGAAAACCACCAAGGGCCCGATGGCATTCGCATTCCGGAAGGTTTGCAAGCCTACGTCGGATTCACATCCATTCACTGATTCCGCGTTTCGAAGCTTCCCGGGGGTGATTATCTTCGGGACATGAAACAAGCTAAACTCCTGGCGGCCGTGGCCCTGGGGCTGGTGCTCTTGCTGGGCGCGTGTGGGGGCCGTGGGCACCGTTCCGAAATCGCCGAGTTGGAGCAAGCGCGGTTGGAGATGGAGCGGGCCGCTCAGGCGTATGCCGCTTTGCCGCAGGATTCCATTGATGCCGTGCGGGTTTGGGCCAGCGCGCAGTTGCAGGATTTTGAGTTGCTCGCGGCGGATTCGAGCATGGTGCTCACGCGGTCGGAGGGCGCCATCATCAACGAGGTGGGCAAGGTCCGCCGTTTGCTGAAGGACAATCCCAAGCGCATCTCGCAGTTGCGCACCTCGCAGGAGCAGGTTGCAGGCCAAATCCAGTTGCTCATCGAAGCCCTGCAATCCCGCGCCACGGTCGACGGCGCAGGCACCCCCATCGACTCCACGTACATCCGCGTTCAGGTCAACGCCGAACGCACTTCCGCGGAACGCATTGCGTCCTCTTGGGAAGAGTCCGCATCGTACGCCACGAAGGCCCTGTCCCTCGCCGCTCGGACGAAACCCGCCGCCGACAGCCTCGGAACGGAGCTGCGCAAGCGACTTGCGGTTTGGGTCCTCGAAAACAGCGCCCCATGAGGAAGCTCAGCCTGACGGTGGCGCTCCTCGGCACCCTCGCCGCTTCCCAAGCCCAAAGCGACCTCGAGCTCGCGCAATACTACTACGAGGAGGGCTCGTACCAGCAAGCCGTCCTCTACCTCGAGCAGCTCTGGAAGAAGGACAAGACGGACAAGATCTACGACATGTACTACGCCTCGCTCGTGGCCATCGACGACTTCGAGCGGGCGGAAGACCTTGTGAAAAAGCGGCTGAAAGGACGCGGCAACCGCGCGACGGCGTATGTGGACCTCGGCGAATTGTACGTCCGCTTTGACAAGCGGGATTTGGCGATGGAGGCGTTCAACGAAGCGCTCGCGTTGCTTGGTCCTGGGGTCGGAAACGCCCAGAAACTCGCAGACGCCTTCGTCGAGTTGAACGAGCTCGATTTGGCCCTCGAGGTCTACGAACGATCCGCGGCGATGGGCACGAAAGGGCTCGCGTACAGCCTAGCGAATTTGCAGGGCATTCGAGGCGATTACCCGGAGATGTTGGACTCGTACTGCGAGCTGCTGCACGAGCGACCGACGTACCTGCGCACGGTCCAAAACAGCATCCACCGCACGATGCGCTTCTACGAGAACCCGGAAATGGCGTCCCTCATCCGGTCGGCACTGCTCCGTGCGATGCAAACCCATCCGGACGACATCATCTTTCCGGAGATGCTCGTTTGGTACTTCAACGCGCTGGAGGACTTTGCGGGGGCGTTCCAGCATGCGAAAGCGTTGGATTTGCGCTTGAACGAAGACGGGCACCGGCTGATGGAATTGGGCAACACCGCCCTGGCCAACCGCGACTACGGAACGGCCCGCAAGTGCTTCGAAGCCGTTCTTGAGAAAGGGCCGAGGACGCCCTACTTCTACACGGCTTCGAACGAGGTGTTGCAAGTGCGGTACGAGGAACTCGAGGCGCAGCTGCCGCCCGACCTCGCGGCCTACCGGACATTGGCGGACGACTACCGCGCCGCGTTGGATGCGCTGGGGCTGCGCACCGAGACCGCCGTCATGGCGAAGGACTGCGCCCACGTGCTGGCTTTCTACCTCGGCGCGGTCACCGAGGCCATTGAGCTGCTCGAGGCGACCACCGCCCTTCCCGGCCTGTACGACCGCATCGTAGCGGTGTGCAAACTGGAGCTCGGAGACATCCACGTCTTTGATGACAACATTTGGGAAGCGTCCCTGCTGTTTTCGCAGGTGGAGCTGGACTTTGGGGACGATCCGCTGGGTCATGAGGCCAAATTCCGCAACGCCCGCGTCTCCTATTTCGGTGGCAAGTTCGATTGGGCCCAAACCCAACTCGACGCCCTGAAGGCCTCGACTTCCAAGCTCATCTCGAACGACGCAATCGATTTGTCCTTGCTCATTACGGACAATTACGCCCTCGACACGATTTCCGAGCCGATGGAGCGCTTCGCGCAAGCGGAACTCCTGGCGCTCCAGCACCGGTATCCTGAAGCCGAAATCGCCCTCGACAGCCTCATGGCGGACTGGCCCGGACACGCGCTGGAGGACGACATCCTGTTCCGAAAGGCAACATGGGCCCGACTCAACGGCCGATTCGAAGATGCACTCGCCTTCCTGGAAGAAATTACGGACCTGCATTTCGACGACGTCTTGGCGGACGACGCGCTGTTTTGGCGCGCCACCATCTTGGAAAACCACCTGCACCGCGTCGAAGACGCCCTGCCCCTTTACGAGCAGCTTCTCTTCGAATACCCGGGCAGCCTCCACGTCATCGAAGCCCGCGAGCGGTTCCGCGCACTCTCCACGGAGGCGAACGCCGGCTGATTCGGCCCTCAAACCCATCGCCCCACCCCTGACCCGCGCCCCCGCTGCGGGCGAATCTGGCTTGCGCAACAAGCCCGCTCCGAGCCACTGCAACAACTTGTGCACCAAAGCGCGTCTTCGGGAGCAACCATGAATGCGGTTCTCGGCAGCCCACCCTTCCGCCACCCGCTGAACGAACAGCCAAATCGCGCGCTATTGCGACCCTAGGATGAGCTAGATTGCCAAACCAAGTCCTCTCTACGGCTGCCGTGCAGTTTGGAGCTCTTCTAGCGCCCAGAAGCGCCTTGCCGCTTGTCCAAATGCATGGGCAACATAACGACACAACAGAGTCCACCTTCCTCACGCTCCTGAAGAAGTTGACAAGGCTACCGCCAACGCCCCCCTTCCCACGACCATCATCCATAGGTACGAAAATCCCACGCATCCTGATCAGAGCTGAGCGCATCCCTCAAGGCTTCGTCGAAAGTCGATTCAACCAAACGCAAAAAAGCCCCTCCGAAGAGGGGCTTTCTTTATCTCACAAATAAGAGGGGTCTTAGTTACACAACTCACCGTAGTAAGCGAGGAGTACCAACAGGTCGGCGGTTCCAATGATGCCGTCCCCGTTGAGGTCTTCAGCACCGGCGTTCGCCGAGCCTCCGATCTCTCCTCCATCCTGCGTTCCGTAAAGCGCAAGGATGGCGAGGAGGTCATTCGTTCCGACGATGTCGTCACCGGTCACGTCTCCAGGGCATTCGCGGAATGCCATTTGTTGGAAACCTTGGGTAAGGAAGACGTTTCCGTCGCCTACCGTGGTGGTGAACACTTGGCCGATTGATCCGCTGATCTCGCCAAGTACGTCTCCAATTGCACTAACCTCACCGTTATGATATCCAGAGGTAATCGCTTGGCGGTCCATCGTGACCTGCGCAGCGGCGTCTTCTGAGATCATAGCGAGACCCCCGAGCAGGAACAAGATGTAAAAGAGCTTTTTCATGATGGTGCTCGTTTGGGGGTTAAACATTCAATTAGGGGATGAACGTGCTAGCGACGATATCCAAGAAGAGGTAAATGCCCGTGTCGAACATTCCTCCGTCAACGGTACCGACAGCCAACTTCGGACGAACCACACCATCCGTGCAAGCCACGATTGAGTTCACATCGTCGTAGCCGAGGGTGAAGGTCATCGTCGTAGCGTCGACGCGAGTGATGTTCGTGTTCAACGAGAACTCATTGTTCTCAGCCCAAAGGCTGGCAATGATGTCCGCGTCGTTCGTCAAGCTACCATCTGCATCGCGGAACTGATCGAAGTTGCGGCCCTTGATGGTGAACACGTAGTTGTCACCCGTCGTAGCTGCAGAGTCTGCGTACAACACGACGTTACCGTTCATGTAGTAGACTGCTTCGTTGTAATCCGGATCAGCGCTTGCAGCAGCAATCAAGTCAGCGTCGTAGCTCCAGAACTGGGGCACGTCCGTTTGGTTGATGCGGTGGTAGTCCACGTAGTCACGGCGCGTCAACATGTTGTTGTCCGTACCGTCTGACGGCCAGTTGTAACCGTAGTTCGTGTTACCAGCGAACATAGCCGATGTCGAGATGATGTTGTCTCCAGAGATGTCACCCGTCACTTCCATGTTGCCCGTCCAGTAAGCCTGGTCGGTAACCGTCAAGTTCTGAACCGTCATGATGTCGTTGTGACCGTCCACCTGAACGATGTAGTCACCACCAGCATTCTTAACAGCGAACTCAGGCTCGTCGATGATTCCAGCGCTGGTTCCAGCAGGCAAAGTCGGCGTTTCCACCACCAAGTGCTTAGCAACAGACACCGTGTCATTGAACTGAGCGAAGTCATCAACAGTCAGCGTGCTGTTCAGGTCCGCTGCACCATCCACTTCCAACGTAGACTGGAAGTAAACACCTTCAGCAGCATTCAAGCTGTCGAGCGTGGTCACACCATCAACATCCAACGTAGAGTCAAAGTCAACACCCAAAGAAGCATTCAAGCTGTCAAGCGTCGTGATGCCGTCGACATCAAAGTCGCCGTCAACGTCCG
>CBFHPD010000015.1:0-2527 GCA_965657495.1 uncultured Flavobacteriales bacterium | reverse complement strand
GACCGACAGGGCCTTGAGGGCCAGGTTCACCTTGCGGGCCGGCAGGACCTTCAGGACCGACAGGGCCTTGAGGGCCAGGTTCACCTTGCGGGCCGGCAGGACCTTCAGGACCGACAGGGCCTTGAGGGCCAGGTTCACCTTGCGGGCCGGCAGGACCTTCAGGACCGGACGGACCTTCAGGACCGACAGGGCCTTGAGGGCCAGGTTCACCTTGCGGGCCGGCAGGACCTTCAGGGCCGACAGGGCCTTCAGGGCCAGGCTCACCTTGCGGACCAGCAGGGCCGGCAGGGCCGACCAGGAGCGGCGTGTTCAGGGTTGTGCCATCGGAGAAGGTGAAGACCAACGTATTGTCGGGGTTGACCTCGACGTTTGTCACGCCGAAGCCTCCGGCAGTGACGGAATCGATTTGGGCTTCCAACTCGGCTACCCAACTCGTCAATTCCAGCAGGTACTCCTCGAGCGTCATGCCCTCCACGAAAATACTTTCCGGGGTGAAGTCGTAACCGAACACGCCCAGCAGGCCCATCAAATCGGACGAGCCGATGGCACCGTCCTCGTTCGCGTCCGGATTATATGGCGGGTCAATTTGAATCGTGCTTTGGGCGAGCAGCGCAGTGGCGCTCAGCAACAGCCCCACGGCTATACCTGAGGATCGTTGTATCATGTTCATCTCAGTCGTTTTTCATATCGTTTTTAAATGGCCCTCCAACTGATTGGGCATTTGGCCGCTACGGGGCCGAGGACAACAAGTCTAACAAACCGCACGGTCTTTGGTCAATCCCGAATACAACGCACGGAGAATCCGGTGTGTAAGTCAAAGGTGCTCCGATACACAGCGAGATATCCTGACTGGAGTTTCCGCCCCATTGCACTGAAGCCTAAAGGCGAGGAACTCCAAAACCAGGCCCTGGAACCCACAAAACCGAAGTCTCCGGCGTTGCTGCGGTAGCCGCCTGGCAACGCCGAAAAACCAGAACTGTTGGTGCCATCCCAACTCGGCGAATCGGAAGCAGTAACCTTCATCTGGGCTCCCTGATCGGCCCCACGAAATGAGGTTGAGTTGGCTTGTGATGAAGTCATGCCCAATTCCATTTCAAGGGTCATGTACTCCCCATCCGTCGGCACGTGCCAGCCGCTTGGACACACTCCCCTCGCATCGTCCACCGCATACCAATTGTACAAGCGTCCAAAGTCCTCCAAATTAGCCGCCTCATCGCAGGGCTCAGTTTGGCATGTGGAACTGCCTTCACCATAAGTGGCTTGCGCCCCTGATGTCGTGTTACTCCACTCCACAGCCGACAAATCGACTGGAATCGCATCGCCATTCGCATAATGCGTGGTGCGCAGGTTCTCGGCAAACCAGCATTGCGTGCCGATTTCGACCGTTTCATAGGCGTGGCCGTTGAAGTAGTAAAGACCGCCGCACGTGAAAGAGAGGTTGTTGGCGGTTTGGAGGAGTGTCAGCTCGGCACTCATGGAGTCGATGAGGGCGAGGGCGTTGGAGAGGCTGGCAAGGAGGGTGCGCTCGGTAGCCGTGATGATGGCGCCGCTGCCGGCATCGGAAACGTCACTGAACGCGGTGACACTTGTCGGGGCGTTCGTGAGGCTGGAATAATCGCCGTCGAAGGTGGTGTAGCCGACGTCGTTCGTGAGATCACTCAGGGCCGTAGGAATGGGCGGAAGACCGTTGAATGCGGCGGTGAGGGCCGATACGTCGGTAGCGGTAAGGTTTTGGGCCGCGAGCAAGACCGTCAGCTCATCGTGCAACTGCTGTGCATTTATAGAGGTCATCGAGCGGCTGCCGACCTCCTCGGTCTGGACGGTGGTGGACTGGGCAGCGCTCCAGGTGGTCAGGAGGAGCAGCAGGGAAGTGAAAAATGGTTTCATGTCGGGGGCAAAGGAATACCGGCGGCCCGCAGGGTGAACGTGAGAAGGCGCATCGGCAACAGATTTGGCCTCGAGAAGATACGCACTATTTTGCGAAGAGGCGGCAACTTAAATTTGCGGCATGCAACTGCACACGATACAGACCGGGTTTTTCAAGTTGGACGGGGGCGCGATGTTTGGGGTGGTGCCCAAGCAGCTGTGGGAAACGCACGTGCCGCCCGACGACCGCAACCTGTGCACGTGGTCGATGCGGCTCTTGCTCATCGAGGAGGGCGATCGGCTCATCCTCGTGGACACCGGCATCGGCGACAAGCAGGGCGCGAAGTTCTTCAGCCACTACCACCTGCACGGCGACTACACGCTGGATGGGGAACTCGCGAAGCGCGGCTTCCACCGGGACGACATCACCGACGTGCTGCTGACGCACCTGCACTTCGATCACGTGGGCGGGGCGGTGCGGCGGGACGACGCCGGAGCGCTGGTGCCCGCGTTCCCGAAGGCGACGTTTTGGAGTTGCGAGCGGCATTGGCAGTGGGCCGTGCAGCCGAATGCCCGGGAGAAGGCCTCGTTCCTCGCAGAGAACATCCTGCCGCTGGAGGCGAGCGGCCGCTTGCGGTTTGTGGAGCGCGACGGGCGTTGG
>CBFHPD010000014.1:0-4315 GCA_965657495.1 uncultured Flavobacteriales bacterium | reverse complement strand
GCATGCGACCAGCGCCTTAAAAGTTGCTTTCATCTGAATAAAGGTTTGCGTCAAGACGCCCGAATCACGCCTGTTGTTGCTTGATCAAATTCAAAGCTGACCCCGCGCGGAACCAACCGATCTGCTGCTCGTTGTAGCTGTGGTTCACCGTGATCTGCTCGCTGCTGCCGTCAGCGTGGACGAGCTCGATGGTGAGCGGCTTGCCCGGAGCAAACGACGCGAGGTCCACGAAATTGAACACGTCCGCCTCTTGGATCTTCTCGTAGTCCGACTCGTTGGTGAACGTCAAGGCGAGCATGCCCTGCTTCTTCAAGTTGGTCTCGTGGATCCGGGCGAACGACTTGACGAGCACCGCGGCCACACCGAGGTGGCGCGGCTGCATCGCGGCGTGCTCACGCGAGCTGCCCTCGCCGTAGTTCCAGTCACCGACGACGACCGTGGGAACGCCCGCCGCCTTGTAGGCGCGCTGCACCGCTGGCACCTCCCCGACTTCACCCGTGACTTGGTTTTTCACGGCATTCACTGCACCGCCGAACGCGTTCACCGCTCCAGTCAACGTGTTGTTCGCGATGTTGTCGAGGTGTCCGCGGTAGCGCAACCAAGGACCGGCCATCGAAATGTGGTCGGTGGTGCACTTGACTGCCGCCTTGATGAGCAACCGCGCGCCGGTGAGGTTCTCGCCATTCCAAGGCTGGAACGGATCGAGCAACTGCAAGCGCTCGCTGTCCGGCTTGACCACGACTTGCACGCCGCTGCCGTCTTCAGCTGGGGCGAGGTAGCCCGCGTCTTCGACGTCGAAGCCCTTGCTCGGCAACTCGTCGCCGGTGGGCTCAGCGAGCAGCACTTCGGCACCGTCCTTCGTCTTCAACGTGTCCTTCATGGGGTTGAAGGTCAGGTCACCGGCGATGGCCATGGCCGTCACGAGTTCCGGAGACGCCACGAACGCGTGGGTGTTGGGGTTGCCGTCAGCACGCTTCGCAAAGTTGCGGTTGAAGCTGTGTACGATGCTGTTCTTTTCTTGCTTTTCCGCACCAGCACGTGCCCATTGGCCGATGCACGGCCCGCACGCGTTGGCAAAGACCTCGCCGCCCATTTGTTGGAAGAGATCGATGAAGCCGTCGCGCTCGATCGTGTAGCGCACTTGCTCGGAACCCGGGGTCACGGTCAAGGTGGCCTTCGCGTCGATGCCTTGGCTCACCGCTTGCTGGGCGATGGACGCCGCGCGGCTGATGTCCTCGTAGCTCGAGTTGGTGCACGAGCCGATGAGGCCGTATTCGATGGAGGTGGGCCAACCGTTCGCTTCGGCAGCCGCCTTCATTTCGCTGATGGGGGTGGCCAAATCCGGCGAGAACGGACCGTTCACGTGCGGTTCCAACTCGCTTAAGTTGATTTCAATGACCTGATCGAAGTACTGCTCGGGGTTCGCATAGACCTCGGCGTCACCGGTCAAGTGCTCGCGGATGCCGTTGGCGAGTGCGGCCACATCGGCGCGGCCCGTGGCCTCGAGGTAGCGGGCCATGCTGTCGTCGTAACCGAAGGTCGAGGTGGTGGCGCCGATTTCAGCGCCCATGTTGCAGATCGTGCCTTTACCGGTGCAGCTCATCGACTCCGCACCTTCGCCGAAGTACTCGACGATGCAGCCCGTGCCGCCCTTCACCGTGAGGATGCCCGCCACTTTGAGGATGACGTCCTTCGGGGTGGCCCAACCGTTGAGTTTGCCCGTGAGCTTGATGCCGATGAGTTTGGGGAACTTCAGCTCCCACGGCATGCCCGCCATCACGTCCACGGCATCCGCACCGCCGACGCCTACTGCGACCATGCCGAGGCCGCCTGCGTTCACTGTGTGCGAGTCGGTGCCAATCATCATGCCGCCTGGGAACGCGTAGTTCTCGAGGACGACCTGGTGGATGATGCCTGCGCCGGGCTTCCAGAAGCCGATGCCGTATTTGTCCGAAACGGATTCGAGGAAGTTGTAGACCTCGTTGTTCTTGTTGATGGCCTCCTGGAGGTCCGTGTTCGCGCCGACCTTCGCTTGGATGAGGTGGTCGCAGTGGACGGTGGAGGGGACGGCTGCTTTTGCCTTGCCGGCTTGCATGAATTGGAGGAGTGCCATTTGGGCCGTGGCATCCTGCATCGCCACCCGGTCTGGCGCAAAATCGACGTAGTCTGCACCCCGATCGTACACCGCATCCGCGCTTCCGTTCCATAAGTGCGTGTACAAAATCTTCTCGGCCAAGGTGAGGGGGTTGCCCGTCAAATCCCGCGCTGCTGACACCCGCTCAGGGAAGCGGCTGTAGACTTCGCGGATCATCTCCAAATCAAAGGTCATCGTCCGGTGGTTTTTTCAGTTCGGCGCAAAGGTACTACGCGGCAGGGATTCGTCCTCCACTGCCGCATCCGTTTCCACTACGCTGCCCATTGGCATGGGATTCAGCGTATGCCCGCAGAACTCATTTTTCATCACACCTGAATGTTCGACCCGTCACGGATTATGGCAAAACCGAGACAACACCATCACTTCACATAATCTAAAAAAGATCGCGCAAAATTCGATTTTGTGGCTTATCTGTGTACATTTGTCATCATGAAAAAGACGTTCATCTATCTTACCTGGTTCACGTTTTTTGTCACATTGAGCCAAATCACCGCTCAAGCACAAGTTGACACCTGTTGCGCAGGAAACGGCCAAGTACGCCTTGAGTTCGATTACTTGGATATGCTGCGGCAAATTCAAGCCTATGAGGATACGATTGCTGCCATTACGGGAACGGCTATCGACGAGGATTATCGCCGGCTGGAGTCCGCCCCTCCGCGGCTCTATCAACGCTACGATGGGTTCGCGTTGGACTCTGCGATCTACAACCTCCGGGTGGCCCTTGCTCAAGCACGCGCAGCGGCCAGCGGTGGCGGCACCTGCGCCCCTTGTAGCATGTTCAATGGACTCATGACGTACAACGGGGACTCATATTCCCCGCGCGATGTTTGTGACGAAACCAATTTATGCTTCCTTCCTACGCTGTACACCGGGGCTTTCCGCAACGGCGATTCAATTCCTGATTTACCAGGAAACACGGATTGGAGTAACACGGAGAATCCGGCTCGGGCTGACCACCCATTTGTGGGCACCTCTCCTTCCGGAATCGGGCTTCAACCCTACTCGTATTACGGCCACCATTACAACTTGCACGCCGTCACCGACAGCCGGAACTTGTGTCCGCCCGGATGGGCAATTGCTGACAGCGCTGCCATCATGTTGGCTGAATCCGATGAGGAGATGCGCTACATCATGCGCCGCGAACCAAATGGGAATTGGATTGAAGACGAAACTTGGACTGAATCGGGTATGCTGCCCGGCCCTCCTCCACAACCTTATACCTACCAGGACAACGATCGAACGTTGGCAATGTATGGCTTGGCGTTCGCAGGTGAAGGTGTTCCGAATTCGGCTGCCTTTTACGCCCGAAACAGCCGAGGTTCTTCGTTTGGATTGCCTTCACCAAACTCAGGGTACCTTGACGTCGCAGACAATCACGGTGTAACCGTCGGTTGCAAACTGTTGGGATTTGTAGAGCTCGCGAACGACCCCTATTACATCGAATGGGAAGCCATTTTTGGATCCCTTTACCCCGACCGGCTCAGTGACGGAGAAGCATGGGTTGCGAACAACATCCTTCTCACGGGCGACGAAGCTCCCCTTTGGAGTGAATTTCATGACTTCCCTCACGTAAGGACAGAGGCCGCAACAGCAGGAGAAGGAGAAATGCTGTTAAATGCCGACTTGTACTATTCCATCCACGAAACTGAGGTTGGGTTCTTGGTCGGAAACACTGCAGACCTGAGCACCGCAGACACGTTGATGGCCACTACATCGGATTCGATAGAAGTCTCCACCGGGGTCTTCTACCCTGGGGGCAAATTCTCCTTGGACACCCTGCCCACTGGCCCCTTTTACTTTGCCGCTTTTGCAAAGGCGGGCTCCGACTTTGCTGGAGACCGGTACATGTTTGGCGACACGTTGGAGCTCATCATTCCATGATCAAATGTAGTCGTGTATTTTCTCCAAACGGAAGAACGAACAACCCTCTGTGCTTTTGCCAGGGGGTTGTTTGTTTCAGTTCAAGTTGATTGCCCCTACTTAGCATCCTGCACGTCCAACGATCATCACCCGTGTGGCAATAAATGCATGGCTATACTTGAGGTGCCACAAATGATTCCATTGCACGCAAGATCGATTAAACGGTGACCATACGCTATTGAAGAGAACCCGGTCGGATCCAATTGCAGAGGAACACGCCTTCAATCGGAAAGCCTATCA
>CBFHPD010000013.1:0-3172 GCA_965657495.1 uncultured Flavobacteriales bacterium | reverse complement strand
TTGAATGAAGCGCCGGCCACCACGTCCTACGTGCCCGCTCCACGAACCGAAGTGCTGCCTTCGCTTGTCGAAAGCAACGGGTTCAGTGAGGTGGTGGGACATGAGGGCGAGGCGGTGATGCGCTTCGATTTTGAAGCCGATCGCTTGTCCCCGGACGGCGTGCGCATCTGGGTGGGCAACAAGCCGGTGGCGGAAGAGGAGAACGCGTCACCCGCGCTGTCTTGGGAAACGTCGGCCTTCGCCTTGGTGGCAGGTGCGTTCACCCAGGCTGCCAACGCGCAAGGCCACGCGGCTGATTTGGCCGAAACCGGATTGCAACCCGAAATCCACCGCATCGGCACGCTGCATTTCGTCACCGTCGGCCTGTTCACCGCCGAGGGCGATGCGCGCGCGGCCTTGAGTCATGTGCGC
Organism: uncultured Flavobacteriales bacterium; assembly: GCA_965657495.1. GTDB lineage: Bacteria > Bacteroidota > Bacteroidia > Flavobacteriales_D > Sanyastnellaceae > JALQTD01. Next base: position 2,761 of record CBFHPD010000013.1, on the reverse strand, counting down.
GGGGCCGGTCACGAAGCGGTTTGGATGAAGCGGTTGTGAGGCTCGATGCCTTGATCTTGGACTTCGGTGGGGTGTTGTATCCCATCGACTACGATGCGCCTGTGCGCGCCTTCGAAGCCCTCGGGTTTCCGGATTTTGAGGGGTTTTACCATCAAGCCGCGCAGCACGATTGGTTTGACCAGCTCGAAGTGGGAGCGCTGTCAGAGGCGGCCTTCCTTCAAGCCATGCAGTCGAAATGCCGGGCGGGCGTGACCCCTGAGGCCGTTCGCGCCGCATGGAACAGCATCCTGTTGCGCATGCCTTTAGGTCGCCTCCAGTGGGTGGAGCACTTAGCTTCCCTGACCCGCTTGTTCCTGTTCAGCAACACCAACGCCATCCACGCCCGGGAATTCGAGGCCCGTCTGCAAGCGGACCGCCTACTCGTCCCCTTCAAGGCCTGTTTCGAGGCCGTGCATTACTCCCACGAACTCCAGCGGCGCAAACCGCACCCGGAATCCTTCGCAGCCCTGTGCGCCTTGCACGGGCTCGAGCCGGCGCGCACAGGCTTCGTGGACGACAGTGCGCACCACGTCGAGGGCGCCCGACGCGCAGGCCTGCACGCCCTGCATTTTCATCCGGACGGGGGCCTCAGCCTGCCGGCTGCCATCGATGCGGCCGGGTGGCGGTTCAGTTGAGGTGGGTGCCTTTTTTTGCCGCTGAGACCGCTTGCCAGCGCGCTTCATCGATGGGGCGGGCCCCTTGTTCGAGCAACAAGAAGATTTCGCGTCCCCGCGCCTCTTGCTCATAGGATTTCGACCCCTCATACCACTCGGCCGTGCCCGAACCCGGGTCGATGACACAGCGCAGCAATTGCGCCCGTTCCTCCGCGAAGTGAAACACCCACGACTCGTCTTCTGTGCGCCGTTCGAGGTAGTGGATGTTCGCCGTCGCCCGGTCCCAAAACCCCTCACTGAATTCCTCGAGCAATTCATCGACGCGGGGATCGCGCGCCGCCTTCCATTGCTCCCAATCGCTTGCGGTCACCCCGGACTCGGCCAAGAACTGCACGAGGTCCGATTCCACCGCCTTCAACTCTTCCCGGGTCAATTTCCGGTAGCGCTTCATTCCGTAATGCCTTCCAATTGCAGCAGGAAGGCGTACTCCATGGCCACCTCCTTGTACCGCTGGAACCGTCCAGAAGCCCCGCCATGACCGGTCTCCATGTTGCAATGCATCAGGAGGAGGTTGTCATCGGTTTTGAGCTCGCGCAACTTGGCGACCCACTTGGCGGGCTCCCAGTACTGCACTTGGCTGTCCCAGTACCCCGTGGTCACCAGCGTGTGCGGGTACGCTTTCGCTTCCACGTTGTCGTACGGGCTGTACTGCATGATGTAGTCGAAATATTCCTTGTTCTTCGGGTTGCCCCACTCGTCGAATTCACCTGTGGTGAGCGGAATGCTTTCGTCGAGCATGGTGTTGATGACGTCTACAAACGGCACGGCAGCGATGACACCGTTGAATTGGTCGGGTGCCATGTTCATCACGGCACCCATGAGCAAACCACCGGCCGATCCGCCCATGGCGTAGAGGTGTTCGGGGCTCGTGAACCCCGCCTCGACCATGGCTTGGCCGCAATCGATGAAGTCCGTGAAGGTGTTCATTTTGTTGAACAACTTGCCGTCCTCGTACCAATGGCGGCCCATTTCTTGCCCCCCGCGAATGTGGGCGATGGCGTAAACAAACCCCCGGTCCAACAGGCTCAACCGTGTACTTGAGAAGCCCGCGTCCATGCTGTAACCGTAGCTGCCATACGCATAGAGCAGGAAGGGATTCTTGCCGTTGCGCTCCACGCCTTTCCGGTATACAATCGACACCGGCACAGCCGTCTTGCCGTCGCGCGCCGTGACCAGCATCCGTTCGCTCGCGTAATTCGCCGGGTCAAACTGCCCACCGAGCACTTCCTGCTGTTTCAAGAGCTCGGTTTGCTTTGTCTCCATGTTGAATTGGAACACCGAATTGGGCGTAGTCATCGAGGTGTAGCCGTAGCGCAATTCATCTGTGTTGAAGTCAGGGTTTGCCCCGATGTAGGCCATGTAGGCCGGGTCGTTGAATTCGAGGTAAAAATCCCGTTCGCCGTCCCAGCTTTTGACCCGCAATTGGGTCAACCCATCGGTGCGCTCCTCGATGACGAGGTAGTTTTTGAACAACTCCACTCCCTCGAGCAAGGTGTTTTCCCGGTGCGGCAGGACATCTTCCCAATGCGCGTAAGTCGTTTGTTCCAAGGGGGTTCGAACCAGTTTGAAGTTCTTGGCATCCCGGTTCGTGGTGATGTAAAAGTGTTCACCGAAATGCTCCACGCCGTATTCGAGGTCCCGCTCACGAGGTTGGATGATGCGCCAATCTCCTTCCGGGGTATTGGCGTCCAAAACCCGCCACTCCGTGCTCACAGTGGAGTAGCTCGAGATCATCAAGTAGGCGTTGCTCTTGGATTTCCCCACCCCGCAGCTGAAGGTCTCGTCGGTCTCTTCGTACACGAGTTCATCGGCTTCCGCTGGCGTGCCGAGCACGTGCTTGTAGATGCGGTAAGACCGCAGGGTCACCGGGTCCTTCTTGGTGTAAAACAGGGTGCGGTTGTCGTTGGCCCACGTCGCTCCGCCGGTGGTGGCTGGGATTTGGTCCGCCAGCATTTCGCCCGTCTCCATGTTCTTGACAAACAGCGTGTATTCTCGCCGGCTCACGGTGTCCACGCCATAAACCAGCAGCTTGTTATCGGGGCTGACAC
>CBFHPD010000012.1:0-9986 GCA_965657495.1 uncultured Flavobacteriales bacterium | reverse complement strand
CCTCGCAAATCGAAGGCGATCCAGTGGTTGTCGTTGCCGTCGTTGACCCACAGGAGGTCGGGGTTCGCGTCATCCGCTGAGTTGTAGCCATTGCCGTAGCTCGCGTAAACGTCGAGCGTTCCGTCGCGGTTCACATCGCCGATGGCGAAGCTGTGCATGTCATCGTTCGCCGGGAACGCATCCACGGGGGTGAACGTCAAATCGCCGTTGTTGTGGAAGTAGCCGTCGGCACCACCGCCGATGATCACATCGTTGTAGCCGTCGTTGTCGAAGTCAGCGAGTTTGGCCTGCAAAACAAAGCCGCTGATGTCCAGTCCGCTGCCGGGTGTGACATCGGTGAAGTAGCCCGCTCCGTCGTTGAGCATGAGCTTCATCGTGGTGCTGTGGTTCGTGATGAAGCAGTCGAAATCGCCGTCGTTGTCCACGTCCGCGAAATCGGCGGTCCAGCTTTGCTCGTTGAGCACAAGGCCGCGGGCTTCGGCGTCCTCGGTGTAGTTGTTGGAACCGTCGTTCACCCAAAGCTGGTTGATGCGGCGCGGGTCCTGCGGATCCCCGACGAACTGGCGGCATTTGGCAATCATCAAATCCAGGTCGCCGTCGTTGTCGAAATCCGACCAAACCGTGCCGTAGTTGCCGCTGTGGTCGTTGCCCAGATAACCGTTCAAAGCGTAGTCGTCGAGGGGCATGAGGCTTTCGTCAAAAACAAGCGACTCCCCTTCTCCACGCCACATCCGCGACAGGGCATCGTCGTGGCAGGCAAACACGTCCAGCTGGCCGTCGTTGTTGATGTCGGCGAAGTTGCACGCTTGCATGAACAGTTGGCTGTTCGTCATCGGGATGACCTCCGAAGTGCCCGGGCCGTCGATGTTCCACACGTGCACCCCGTCGTACGAGCCGCCGCTGAAGACGTCCTTGTGGCCGTCGTTGTCGTAGTCCGCCACGCACATGCCCCATTGGCCGGCGTTGGAGACTTGGCCGTAAGCCACCTCGTTGAAGGTGCCGTCGCCCGCTTGATACAAGATGACGAGGTCGCGGCTTTGGTCGAGGACCACCACGTCGTCAAATCCGTCGTTGTCGACGTCTGTGAATCCCACGCAGTTGCCGCTGTTGTAGGTGCCCGGAAGCAGCGCGGAACTGTTGGTGAAGGTCTGGGCCGAAGCCGCTGCCGTGAGCAGCAACAGGCCGAAGGTGGATAAATGCTTCATGCGTTTCAAATTGCAGGTAGATGGCCCAAATTACGAAAGGCCGTGCGATATACGCAGTGGGGGGGACGATTACTTGGCGCTGGGTGGGGATTTGGCCTCTGGATGCAACTGCCAAATGCGCCCCTCGGGCGTCGACTCCAACCGGAGCACATCCCGCGGGCACACTTCCGCGCAAATGCCGCACCCCACGCACGACGCCCGCCGCACGTCCTCCCCGCGCATCGCATACGCCCGCACATCGATGCCCATCTCGCAATGCAAGGTGCACGCCCCGCAAGCGATGCATCCGCCGGCCTCCGTGGAAACCTTGAACCGCGAGGCCAACCGCTGCACGATGCCCATGTACGCCGCCAGCGGGCACCCAAACCGGCACCAAATCCGGTTGCCCAACAAGGGGTAAAACCCGACCCCGATGACCCCGCTGAACAGGGCGCCGACGAGGAATGCATACGGCCGCGTGAAGACGTGGTAGACGGACAGCGGTCCGAGGTGGTCCGCGCCCGCGATGTAGGCGCCCACCACCACCACCGTGGACGCGGTGATCCACCCGAGGATGGGGTAAATGAGCCACCGCTCCCACTGCCAGCTCCGCGGGGTGCTCGAAGACAAGGTGCGGAAGGCATCGCCCGCCGTTTCCGCCAAACCGCCGCATCCGCAGATCCAACTGCAGTACCAGCGCTTGCCGTAGAAATACGTGGCCACGGGCGCCACCACTGCGAACAGGAACAGGCCGAGGAGGAAGTAGGCGCGGCCGATGGCCCCTCCGGAGCGCATGGCGTCGAGGCGGTAGGGCTCAAAGAAGCTGTGGTCGAGCGGCCAGAAGAGCTTCCAATCGCGGTGCAAGGCGGCGTGTTCCGCATCCCAGCCCTGCAGGATGGACGGCAGGAGGAAGGCGAAGGCGAGCTGCGCGGCGGTGACGACCAGGGTCCGGCGGCGTTGGTAGGCATCGTGGCGGTAGCGGACGAAAACGATGAGGCCGGAGGTGAGGACCACCATGGTGTAGGCCAAACCGTACAACCACCACCGGTCGGCGTCCGCTCCCCGGATCGCTCGGCTGAGGTCGTCGACGGCGGGCAGGACGGGGGCGACGGCCTCGGGCCGCCAGTACAGGACGGCATAAGCGGAGGTCAGGGCCAGGGCGAGTGCCCAGCGGTAGAGGGGGCGGGCGTGGCGGATTTGGGGGCGGTGGGCGAAGCCGGGCAGGCGGCGGGCCTCCGCGGCGGCGAATACGGCTGCAGCGGCGAACCACGTGCCGAGCCACAGCAGCTCCGCGCCGAGGCCGGGGTCGGCCACAACATTCCAAGCGAAGGCGGCCGCAACGCAGCCCGCAGCGAGTGCGCGCATCATGGGGCGGGAAGGGGTTGCAGGTTCGACCAAGAAGCGATGGGGAGGCGGGTGCCCTCGGGCTCGTTGAAGAGCGGGTGGACGGGGATTTGGTCCGAGGAAAGGCCCTGCTTCAATGCTTCAGCCACGCGGTTCGACCGGAGCTTCCACCCCATCGCCACGACCCGCACCCAGCGGCCGGCGGCATCCGTCCCCACCCGCAAGCTCCGCGCGTGTGCCGCATCCAACCACCCGAACTCCCGCTCCGGGACGGCCCGCTCGAGCCACGTGACCGAGCGATCGAAGCACCGCAGCCGTTCCTCGGCCACCTGCGGCGGTGGCACCGCAGGGCGGCCCGTCAACTGGCGGCCCAAGTTGCGCCCAGACCGGATGGCTTCGTCCCAGGATTTGGCCTCGCCCAAGCGGTGCACCCCCGGCCACTCCCCGGCCCGCCCGCCCGGAAGCGGTGCCGGCTCCACCCCGATGGCCAGCCCCACCGCATCCACTTCCACCGCCCCGCCTGGCACGTCCAACACCGGGGCCAGCGCCGCTAACTCCACCCCCAAATGCAGGCACACCCCGTGCCCGGTCACCCGGCGCTCCAGCGCCTCCGACTCCTCCGGCCGCAACCACCGCGACCACAGCCGCGCATCGCGCACCACCCAATGCGTCTCCGCGCCCCGGCCCCGCCCCCACTCCGCCAATTCAGCGCCCACCAAACCGCCGCCCACCACGGCCCACCGCCGCACCTGCGCCTCCGCCAACGCCTCCGCGTCGCCCAGCGACTGCAACCCCAACGTCCGCACCGACACCTCCCCCGGAAACGCCCGCGCCACCGCACCGATGGCCCAAACCAGCTGGTCAAACCCCCAGCGGCACCCATCCACCAACTGCACCCAACGCTCGTCCGGTGACCACGCCACCACTTCACCGTGCACCGCCTCCACTTCGGCCGGAACCGGCAGCTCCAAATCGGCAGTCCGCATCGCCCCCATCGCCCGGTACATCAAGCCCGGACGGCTGATGGGCACGGGGTGTTCACGCCCGATCAACGTCACCCGCCGGCCGCCCCCGCGCACCAATTCCTCCGCAACCGCCCGACCGGCGGCACCGTTGCCGATGACCACAAACGCTTCCACCCGCCGAAGTTCGGACAAAAATGCCGGTCTCAGCGTAACTTCGCTCCCGATGAACCACACGGGTAAAGCCGCCTTCCACACCCTCGGGTGCAAGCTGAATTTCAGCGAGACCTCCACCATCGCTCGCCAATTGCACGATGCGGGATTTGCCCGCGTCAGCATCGACGAAGCACCGGATGTGGTGGTCATCAACACGTGCAGCGTCACCGACCAAGCAGATGCCAAATGCCGCAACGCCGTCAGGCGCGCCCTGTCAAGCAACCCCGAAGCCTTCGTGGCGGTCATCGGCTGCTACGCCCAGTTGAAGCCAGCGGAAATCGCGGGCATCGAAGGCGTGGACCTGGTGCTCGGGGCGGAAGAGAAATTCAACCTGACGGACCACTTGGACGATTTGGGCAAGCGGGCGCGCGGGGAGGCCCACGTGGGGGAAATCAAAGAGGTCCGTGCCTTTGTGCCGGGCTTTTCGAGCGGGGACCGGACGCGGACGTTCTTGAAAGTACAGGATGGGTGCGACTATTTCTGCGCGTTTTGCACCATTCCGTTGGCCCGCGGCCGGTCGCGGAGCGCTGATGTGGCGACCACCGTGGCGCAGGCGGAGGCCGCCGTGGCGGCTGGGGCGAAGGAGATCGTCTTGACGGGGGTGAACATTGGCGACTTCGGAAAGGGCGGGGACGAGCGGCTCATCGACCTCGTCCGGGCGCTCGAGCAGGTGGACGGCGTGGACCGCTACCGGATCAGTTCCATTGAGCCGAATTTGCTGACCGATGAACTCATTGATTTCGTAGGGGCTTCGGCCAAATTCCAACCGCATTTCCACATCCCGCTCCAGAGCGGCTCCGACGACGTGCTGGCCGCCATGCGCCGCCGATACCGCACCGGGCTGTACCGCGAACGCGTGGAGCACATCCGCCAGTTGATGCCCGAGGCGGCCATCGGCGTGGATGTCATCGTGGGCTTTCCGGGCGAGTCGCCTGCCGATTTCGATACCACGCGCGGGTTCTTGCTGGATTTGGACATCACCTACCTCCATGTCTTCACCTACAGCGAGCGGCCGCGCACCACGGCACTCAGGATCCCGGAGGTCGTGCCGGTGCCCGAGCGGCAGGCGCGCAACAAGGTCCTCAGGCAGATCAGCTTGAAGAAACAGCGCGCCCATTACGAACGTTTCCTCGGGAAAGAGCGGCCGGTGCTGTTTGAGCACGCGGAAGAAGACGGATTGCGGTTTGGTTTCACCCCCGAGTACGTGCGGGTGGCAGCCCCGGCCGATCAAGCGCCCGCCAACGCCATCGTCCCCGTCCAACTTGAATCCATTTCCGAGGGAGCCGTCCGCGGAACTTTGAACCTTTGACCCATGTACCCGAACCTCTATTTTGCCTTCCTTGATTTGTTGGGTTGGGAACTGCCCGGACTGAAATTGATCAACAGCTTCGGCTTTTTTGTCGCCCTCGCCTTCATCGTGGGCGCGCGCATCATCAAGGTGGAACTGGCGCGCAAGGAGCGGGAAGGGTTGTTCACCCCCGGGGAGGAAACGGTGGTCATCGGCGCGCCGGTGTCGTGGATGGACGTAGGGCTGCAAGCGTTCACCGGGTTCATCTTTGGATGGAAGTTCGTGTACTTGTTGCTGAACGCGGAGGTGCTATTTGCGGGCGGCGGGTTGCCGCAGGCGCACCTGTTCAATGGCCAGGGCAGCATCGGTTGGGGATTGGCGCTGGCGGTGCTGCTGGGCGGTTGGCGGTATTACACCGCATCGAAGGAGGCGCTGCCGGAGCCCAAGCGGGTGACGCGCAAAGTGCCCACCACGGATCACGTGGGCAGCATCGTCACCGCCGCAGCGGTGGGCGGGATTGCAGGGGCGAAGTTGTTCCACTTGCTGGAATACCCGGATGAGCTCGTGGCCTTTTTCACCCGGCCTTCGCTCGCGAATTTCTTGGGCGGGTTGACGATTTACGGCGGACTCATCGTGGGCGCGTTGTTGGTGGCGTGGGTGGCCCGGAAGAAGGGCATGAAGTTCTTGCCGTTGGCGGATGCGGCGGCGCCTGCGTTGATTTTGGCCTATGGCATCGGTCGGATCGGGTGCCAAGTGAGCGGCGACGGGGATTGGGGCATTGTGAACGGTGCGCCGAAGCCGGGGTGGATGGGCTGGCTGCCCGATTGGCTGTGGGCGTACCACTATCCCAACAACGTGAACGGGGTGGGCGTTTTGATCGGCGAGGGGGACCCGTGGCCTGTTTTTCAAGGGTTTGGGACGTATCTGGAACCGGCGGTGTTTCCGACGCCGTTGTATGAAACCCTGATGGCGGTGGCGATTTTTGCCGTGTTGTGGGCCGTGCGCAAGCGGTTGCGTGTTGCAGGCCAAACCTTTGCCCTCTACCTGGTATTCAACGGCATCGAGCGGTTTCTCATCGAGCAGATCCGCGTCAACGCGAAGATGCACGCCCTCGGAATGGAGTTCACCCAAGCCGAGCTCATTGCCGTGCTCACCTTCCTCGGCGGGGGCATCCTCTGGTACGTGCTCGGCCGAAGCGCGAAAAAAAATGCGCCGGGCCGTTAAACCGCCCGGGCGCTTGCGCGTCTGAGAAGCGATGGCGGCAACTTCCGACACGGCGATTCCCATTTGGCTCCACGACCTGCAACGCGGCCGGCGGCGAGCAAAGGAACGGGCCTTTGAGTCCTTTCTTGACGTTTGGCACGAGCGGCTTTACGCCTACTGCCGGCGGATGATGGGCAACCACGAGGACGCCGCGGACGTGACGCAAGAAACGCTCATCCAGGTGTTCAAATCCGCCGGTCAGTTCGAAGGCCGCAGCGCATTCAGTTCCTGGGTGTTTGCCATTGCCTCGCGGAAGGCGCTCGACGCGCTCAAGCGCCGCAACCGCGACCGGACCATCGGCCTCGAAGAGGGGTTTCTGCAAGCGAAGGCAGCCTTGCAGGCGGACGCCCTTTTTTCGGGGGACGACGCGGAGGTCCGGCTGCATGCGGCCATCGCCACGCTGCCCGCTCGCCAGCGGCAGGTGTTCAACCTGCGGTATTACGAAGGGCTTCCATTTGCCGAAATCGCAGGCATGACGGGCATCACCGAAGGCAGCTTGAAGGCGTCGTACCACCATGCCGCCCAGAAGATCAAGTCCCACCTCACCACCTCATTCGACTTCGCATGAACACTTCCCCATTTACCACTCCCGAAGGCTTTTTCGACGAGCAACGGAAGGAGGTGCTGCGCGCCACGCGGCAGCCCTCCCGCCTCCGTTTCGGCGCAGCGGCTGCGGCCGTCCTCGCGGTCGCCAGCAGCTGGTGGCTCCTGCAACCCGGTGAACCCTGCACCACGTATGCGTGTTTGTTGGAGGCAACGCCAATCGAAGAATTGCCCGTGGAATGGGCCGAACAGGAATTGCTCGAATCGGGCACCGCGGTTTGGCCGGAAGAACTAACGGAATCCCTTGATGCACTCACTTTGTAACCGCACCCTCATGAAAACAACCCTATTCACCCTCCTCGCCCTGACCCTGACATCGGCCGCCTCTTGGGCACAACCGGGGCCGATGCGCGAGCACCTCACGCCCGAACAGCAAGCGCGGTTGAAGCAACTGCGGGTGGCATTCTTTTCCGAGCAACTTGCTTTGACGACGGAAGAAGCCCAGCAGTTTTGGCCCGTGGTTGAAGCGCACGAGGCAGCAGCCGCTGCGCACCAAACCCAAATGCGCGCGCTGATGGAAGAACGCCCTGCAACCGAGGCCGAGGCGGAAACGCTCATCGGCGCCATGGCCGCTCACCGCAAAGCGGAAATCGATTTGGAGACGGAACTGCTCCTCGAGCTCCTTCCCATCCTCGGCGCGGAGCGCGCAGTGGGGTTCCCCCGGTTGAAGCAGGAATTCCGCAGGAGCATCCTGGAAGCGGCGCGCAAACGGACCGGTGGCAAACCGGGCGGCCTGCCGCCGCGGCGCTGAGCGGCCCGGTCAGTCCGCTTCCTCCCGGGTCAGGCAGATGCCGTTGATGCAAAAACGCTCGCCCGTGGTAGCGCGCGGACCGTCGGGGAAGACGTGGCCCAAGTGGCTGTCGCAAACGCCGCAACGCACTTCGGTGCGGATCATCCCGTGCGATTTATCGAGCCGCGTCACGATGGGTGCCCCCTCCACCGGCCGGTCAAAGGATGGCCAACCGCAGCCGGCATCGAACTGGTGGTCGGTGTGAAACAACGGGGTGTCGCAGCCCTTGCAGTGGTACACCCCACCGGGTTCCCATTGCACAAACGGCGAGGTAAACGGACGCTCCGTCCCTTGCTGGCGCATGACGCGGTAGGCGTCCTCACCCAATTTCGCTAACCAATCGGCTTCGTTCATGATGCTGGGGTCAAACAACGGCTTGGTGTCAAGCGCCCTTTGAGCCGTTGTCGTGTCGGCGGCGCATTTTGCGGCGGGGATTGTCGGACTGGTCGCCGCTGGGCGAAGGACGGTTTCCACCGCCGCCTGCGTTCGACTCGGGCTTGCCACCACCGGACCTTCCACCACCGGACTTGCCGCCATGGCGTGGCCCACTGCTGCCCTTTCCACCGGGACGACCACCACCGCTCCGGCCACGGCCGCCGCCTGTAGACTTGCCCGTATACTCCGGCCCAGGGCCCACGCGTTCGGGCAAATCGAGCTTGGGAACTTCCCGCTCGATGAGCTTTTCAATTTTCTTAAACCGGTGCTGGTCTTCCGGCGAAACCAAGGTGATGCCTTCGCCGTCGCGATCTGCCCGCGCCGTTCGGCCGATGCGGTGCACGTAATCTTCTTCATTCGGAGGAACATCATAGTTGACGACCAATTCAATGTTGTCGATGTCGATGCCGCGGCTCACCACGTCGGTGGCGACGAGGATCGGGATTTTGCGCTGACGGAAGCCGAGCATGACTTCTTCGCGCTCGTTTTGGTCCAAATCCGATGAGATCCTCCCGCAGGCAATCCCCGCCTTCTTCAGCACGCGCGTAATCTGGGAAACCGTCCGCTTCCGCGACGTGAATACGATCCCACTCTTCACCTGGCGCTCCCTCAGAATGTCCACGAGGACCTCGTCCTTCTGGTGATCGAACACGATGTAAGCGCCCTGCTTGATTTTCTCAGCCGGCTTCGACAGCGCCAGCTGGAACTGCACGGGGTCGTTGAGCAGCGTACGCGACAGCTCCTTGATGCGGTCGGGCATGGTGGCGGAGAAGAGCAGGGTTTGGCGCTCCTTCCGGCAATGCTCGGCAATGCGCATGATGTCGCCGTAGAAGCCCATGTCCAGCATCCGGTCGGCCTCATCGAGGATGAGCGTCTGCAACTCGGACAGGTCCACGTACCCCAAATTGAGGTGGCTCAAAAAGCGGCCGGGCGTGGCGATGATGATATCGGCCCCCTTCGTCAGGGCTTGCTTTTCCCGCGTAAACTCGTTCCCGCTCCCGCCGCCGTAGATGGCGAGGCTCGTGATCTTCGCGTAGTAGGCGAAGCCTTCGACCGCTTGATCGATCTGGGTCGCGAGCTCGCGGGTTGGCACCACGATGAGTGCCTTCACCTTGCCGTTGTCCGGCAAGTCCATGATCCGGTCCATGACCGGCAGCAAGAATGCTGCGGTCTTCCCGGTTCCCGTCTGGGCGATGCCCATGAGGTCCTTGCCTTCGATGGCCGGGGGAATGGCCAATGTCTGGATGGGGGTTGCTTCTTCGAACCCCATGTCCAATAGGGCGTCTTCAATGTCCGGATGGAGCTCCATCTCCACGAACCGCATGCGCTTCACTTGTTCTTCCACGCTCCGAAGGTACATCATCTTGCAACCTTCTCGTCCATCGGCGTGTTTTGTTTGAGATCACCAAGTTTTGGTATCGGAGGTGCGTACATTTGATTGCGAATGGAATACAAGATGAATAAGCGGGGCAGATGGATGCGGCTTGCGGCGCTGATCGGAGTGCTGATCACTGCCGTGACAGCGGGGCTGGAGGCACGCGCGGGGCATGCGCTGGGGGGCGAAATCGTGTACACGCATTTGGGGAACAACCAGTTCCAAATCACCGTCATTTTCTACCGGGATTGCAATGATCCGAATGGATTGAATGGCAACAATTTAGACCAAACCATCATGCTGGGCATCTTCGAGGGCTCTGACACATACAACCTAGTGGACGTGCCGCTGACCCAGGCTTCGACCACCCCGGTGCCCACGGTGCTCGAAAACCCCTGCGGCGTCCTGCCGGAGGAACTGTGCATGCAGCGCCTGGAATACACGACAGTGCAGACGTTGTCGCCGAGTCCGGTGGGGTACGATTTGGTCTTCCAACGCTGCTGCCGGAACGCGGGCATCATCAACG
>CBFHPD010000011.1:0-7199 GCA_965657495.1 uncultured Flavobacteriales bacterium | reverse complement strand
TCCCCAAACCCGAGCCCGATGGCGCCGTTCAAGGATCCGCGCAGCACATGGTTGAACTCGTAGTCCTCCACCACGTTGGGGCTGGAGCTGTAGTCCAATTGGTAGTCGAAGATGTGCGATTCGAGGATCAACACGGCCAAATTCACCGCTCCCGGCGCATCCACAAGTGCCTGGCCATAGACGTGTACGTTCATGTGGTTGTTGCCCGCCACGTAATCGGCCACACCGTCGAGGTGCAAGGCGGGTTCCTCTGCCAAGGCGTCACTGACTTCGTCTTCCCATTGCGCCGGGGCGAAGAAATTACCGGGGTTGGGCCGGCGGTTGACGCGCCCGAGCGGATTCGCTTGGAATTCAAGTTGATCCCAGAACACGTTGCCTTCTTCTGTGGTCCAGTCCGTGTCGAAATGGTCGTCATCGGTGGCGGCGAGGTTGCCGGCGTGAATGGCCATGACCGCGACGCGGTCGTCCCCATCGGCGAGGGCCTCGGCGATGATGGCGGCATCCGGGCAGTTCCCGCATTGGTGCGCCGTAAAATCTTCCACGAGCACCCGTTGCACGCCTGCACTGACCGCATCAAAGGCCGGGGGCTCACCGTACAAATCCGACCGGTATCCCGCCGGTTGCGGCACGACAGGGTCCTCGATGACATCGCATTGGCTCAACAAGGCGATGGCGGCCAAGAGCATCGGCAGGTGGAAGGGGAAAGCGGGCTTCAACATGGCACAGGTTTCTGCATCCCAATATACGGCACCTCCTTCGCAGCCCAAGGCACAAAAAAACCGCGCCCCTGTGAAGGAGCGCGGTTCCTATGCGTGTTCAGCGCCGAAGCGCTTCAGCTTACTTCTTCGTGATGCGGAGCGTGTGCACTTCGCCAGCGGCTTCCACAGCCACCATGTACACGCCTGCTTCCAAGTTGCTCATGTCGAGCACTTCGCGCTGCTCACCAGCAGGCAACGTGCCGAGGTTCATGTTCATCACCTGCGCGCCCACCAAGTTGTACACGGTGATCGCTGCTTGTGCAGAAACGGGCAAGTTGAAGTCGATGGTCGCGTTGTTGATGACCGGGTTCGGGTACACTTCCATGGAAGCCTCCATGGACACTTCTTCCACACCCACGTTCACAGAAGTGATTTCCATGCCCGCAGCTGCTTCTGCGTAGTTGAAGGAGCCGTCGTAGGTCCAAATGGTCGTCGCCAACTCGATGTTGTCGTCGTATGTTTCGACCATTGCGGAACCATTGACAGCGCCATTGCCCCACTGAGAACCGAACAAGCCGTCACCGTAGGCGTCGTATGCCTTGAACGAGTAGCAGCCCGTGCTCGGCACGCTCACCCACCATTCGTATGCGGTCAAATCGTCCAATGTTCCTTCAGCAACAGAACCGTAAACCGTTCCGTCTGAACCGAGAACTTCCCAGCTGGTTTCTTCGCCCCAGTTGTCCGTCGTGATGGAAACTTTAATCAATGAAGTGCCCTCAGAAGCAGAGGAAACAGAGAACGCAGCAGCGGAAGCCCACGCGTTGCCGTTCACGGAGTACAATGCGATTTCGACGTCGCCGGTAGCAGTGTAATCACCGCAGTCTACAGCGGCAGTAGCACCTGGAGCGAGGTCGCCCGTCCACTCCACATCGGGTTGAGCCACGCCGCCAACGGTGACCGAGAAGGTCGCAGCAGTGACGTTGTCCGAACCGAAGTTGGTCATGTCGACCATGGCGTTCCATCCGTCAGAGCAAGCAACGAAGTCCCCGGTGTAGTCGAGCAACGGAGCCGCGCCCGTGATGGCGTTTTCGCAATCGGCAAAGGCCATTTCGACATGTGCGTCGAATGAAGACTGACCTGATTCCACGAGGATGCCGTCCGGGCAAATCGTGTAAATGGTGGGGAAGTAAGCACCTGCGTACGCGTCGAAGATGCTGCCGTCCGTGTCGTCGATGATGGGGTAGGTGGTGCCGGCAGTCCAGTCGCCGACCGTAGCAGAACCGGTTCCGTAGAGGTCGTCGATGGTGGTGGTTTCATCACCTTCGATGAAGAAGACCATCAAGTCGTCGGTTCCTTCAGGTCCAAAGGTGTCGTGCAAGTCACGCAAGATGTGCGTGTTGTGGTAGTTCCAGCAAGGGCCGCACCACGTGGCAGAGAAGTCGATGATGACCGTCTTGCCTGCGTCGAGCAGTTCTTGGAGGTTCCATTCTGTGCCGTCGAGGTCCGTTGCCGTCCAGTCGGGGGCTACACTGCCGTCAGGCAATTGAGCGAAAGCGGACGTTCCGATCAAGAGCGCCGCTGCGAAAGCGTAAATGTGCTTCATTTAAAAAAGGATTGGTTGGTTTGCAATTTTGCAGGCCTAAAATAGGCGAAAAATGACTTAAAGGTCACATAAGTTTCGCACAAACGGGTGGTTTTAACTTCCAACGATTTAGAAACGCGTCGTGAAACTGACCTCGAATCCATTCGAAGCGGGCACCGCTCGGCACACCCCGCCGATGCAGAAAATCCCTTCCCGACGCTTGCCGTACCCGATGGACAGCCGGTGCGCCCCGGAGATGTACCCGGCGGTGGCGAAGAGGTAATGCACGCGCGCCGCCGGGTCCGGGTTGCCGAAGTTGTACTGGTCGATGACGCTCGCAAACCAGTGCGGGCTCCACGTGTACTCCGCGAGCACCGTGGCCCAGTCGCCCTTGTCCTGTTCGGTGAACAGCGCTTGGAACTCGGTGCGCAGGCTTTGGCGTTTTGCCGTTTTCACCTGGGTTTCGAGGACGTGGATGTCCGCATACACCAAGCCTTTGAAGGTGGTGGTCACGGGCGTGGCGAGCGTGTTGAACTGGAAGTTGAAGTAGGTGTATTTGAGCTTCCAGTTCTTGTTCAGCTTGCGCTCGATGCTCAGGTTGAAGTCCCGGACAAATTTGGTCCGGCCAAATCCCCAGCTGTTGCGTTCGTAGCCATCGATGAGCCCTTCGCGGCCCGACAAGTTGGTGGTGTCGAGGGCGTTGGCCGCCGCGTAGCCGAGGGCGATTTTCGTTCCGTAGGGGCCGCCGAGGCGGGTTTTTCGCGGGATTTGGTAAAAGATCTCCGCACTCGCGCTCGCCTCACCGCTGACGACCGTCGCATAGGGGTAGAGGGTGGCGGCCAAATTGTACGTGTGCTGCTTCGTGATGGCCGGAATGAAGCTCACCGGCACGTCGAACAAGAGCAAGTCGCGGTCCGCCCGGAAGCTCATGTTGTCCACCGTCTTCGCGTTGAGGCTGATGCCGAGGCCCCGGCGCGAGTAGCCGAGGGAGGCCAAAAGCGCCTCGCCCCCCCGGTAGACGTACCCGTTGTCCGCACTCGGGTCGTTGATCTTCCCGCAGTACTCGAGGTCGCCGATCCACCCGCCGCGCTGCACGCCGAGCCGGTAGGACCAGGCGCCGACGTTCTGCGGCAATTCGAGCACGAGGGTGTCCTTGATGATGGCCCCCCCGGCTTGGAACCGGCTCACGAAGGAGGCGCCGAGCTTAACGCGCAGGTCTTTGTCCGCCCACCGCGGCACGAGTTCGTTGAGGTCGATTTCCCCGTCCACCGCCCGGATGAGGTTGGGCGAGTTGATGAGGCGCGAATCGAAGTCGAGCCGCATCCGGCCGTACAGGGCCTTCACTTGCAAGCCGCGCACCGGGTTGAGGATGAGGCGGAAGCCGTCGAGGGCGTTGTCGATGCCGAGCGCACGCGCCTCGTAGCTGCGCAGGACGATGCCGCTGCCGAACTGCTCGTAAAAGTTGCCGATGGTCACATCGACCCCGGCATCGCGGTCGGCGTAGCGCGCGTAGCGGTAACCGACTCCCGTCCCTTTGAACCGCCCGGGGAAGCCCTGGATGGCGTTCAAGTAGGATTCGTAGCGCATGCCGGCGCTGAAATTGCCGCGTTGGTAAAGGAGGTTCGCGTAAGCGTTGTAACCGGTTTTTTCCGGCGGCACCACGGCGTTGATGACGCTGTCCTCGGCGTAGGATTGCCACAGGATTTGGACGTTGCCGGAGATCCGCCCGGGGTCGTTGTCGCCTTGGGCCCAAACAGCCCCCGCCATCCAACACGCCAGCAACAAGGGGAGTCCGCGAAGCATCATTCGGCGAGCTTCAGGAGTTCTTCGTTCAGTTCTTCCTCATCGCCGTCGGCGTAGTTGTTGTGCTGCCAAACGATTTGGCCTGCAGCATCGACGAGGAAGGTGTGCGGCACATTGATGACGCCCATGGCCCGTGCGAAATCCGAATTCGGGTCGAGCAACACGGTATAATCCCACATCGCGCTGTTCACGTAAGGCGCCACCCGGTTTTTGCTCCGCTGGTCATCGATGCTCACCGCCACCAGTTCCACCCCGGTCTCATCCTGCCAGTCCGGGTACAGGTCCAGGTAGTTGTTCAACTCGCGCTTGCACGGGCTGCACCACGTCGCCCAAAAACAGAACAAGGTGGGGCCGTCGTGCTGCCACAATTCGCCTGTATCCACGGTTTTCCCGTCCAAATCCGTGAGTTCCACAGAGGGGACCGTTTGTTGTGCTTGTGCCGAGAACAAGCCGGCAATCAGGAGGGCGGTGGCTGCGAAAGCGCTCCGCACGAGGGGAAGGTGTTGCTTCATGGTCGTCATACAGGTCGGGCGAATGTACGGAATTCCGTGGATGCAGGGCCGGACTCGCCGTATCTTGGCCACCATGAATCGTACCAAAACCCTTCGCCTGCTCACCGCAGGGTGCTTCATGCTGTTGATCGGCGCGGCCTCCGCCCAAGTGACGTTCGTCGATGCCCCCGACACCATAGTGGGCTACCTCGACGTTCCGGAGGACGACGAACTCTCCCAGCACCTCGATGTCCAAAACAACTCCGAAGACACGCTCATGCTCATGTTGACGCGGCTCTATGTGGACACCGTTTCGCCCTACAACTACCCGTATCAATTCGGGTCGGAAGGCGCGTACGACCGGTTCTGCTGGGGCCCGCTTTGCTACAATTTTGGCTCCGACAACTCGTCTTCCAGCGAGAACCTCCTCGTCACACTGGCCCCGGGCGAGGTGAACACCACGCTGGTTACGGATTACTACTACAACGGCGTGGCCGGCATGTCCACGTTGCGCTACTGCCTGCATGCGGTTGACCAGGATCCGGAGGATGGTTCGTGCCACGATGTGACCTTCCGTGTGGACCAAAACCTCTCCGTCGCCACCGCGCAACCCCTCCCCGAACTCACCTGCACGGCCCCGAATCAATGGGCCTACCACCTCACCGCCTCCGAAAGCGGCACTTTCCGCGTGTTTGACCTCATGGGGCGCATGGTGTGGAGCCAGCCTTTGGCGCGTCCCACCGGCACGGTGACCTTGCCGGCTGCTGCGTGGTCGCCCGGGCGCTACGTGTTGTCCCTCGAAGGGGCCTCGGGCGCGCGCACCACGGCCAACGTGTTCATTTCTGCCCGCTGATCGGTGTAACCCCGCAGGCACTTGCCGCGTAAGGATTCCCCGCGCCGGACCTGTCCGGTCGTTTTGTTGCACACTCCACGAGATTTGCTCACTTTTGCGGGCTCATGAACCCATCGATTAAACAAGAGGCGCTGGATTACCACGCGCGCGGCCGACGAGGCAAAATTGAGGTCGTTCCGACCAAGCCTTACAGTTCGCAGCGCGACCTGAGTTTGGCATACAGCCCAGGCGTGGCTGAGCCGTGCTTGGCGATAGCGGAGCGGAAGGAGGACGTATACAAGTACACAGCGAAGGGCAACCTCGTGGCGGTGATTTCCAACGGCACGGCGGTGTTGGGGCTCGGCGACATCGGGCCGGAGGCCGGCAAGCCAGTCATGGAAGGGAAGGGCGTCCTATTTAAGGTGTTTGCCGACATCGACGTGTTCGACATCGAGGTGGACGCCTCCGATGTGGATGCGTTTGTGAATACGGTCAAGGCCATTGCTCCCACCTTTGGCGGCATCAACCTCGAGGACATCAAGGCGCCTGAAGCGTTCGAAATCGAGCGGCGCTTGAAGGAGGAGCTGAGCATTCCGGTCATGCACGATGACCAACACGGCACGGCCATCATCTCGGCGGCCGCGCTCTTGAATGCCCTCGAGTTGGCAGAAAAGCGGGTGGAAGATGTGCGGATCGTGGTCAGCGGTGCGGGGGCTGCAGCGATGTCATGCTTGGATTTGTACGAGCAGTTGGGGGTCAAGAAGGAGCACATTGCGGTCTTTGATTCCAAGGGCCACATCCACACGGGCCGGGAGGGGCTGGATGCTCGGAAGCAGCATTACGCCACCGAGCATGCGTATGCCGATTTGCACGATGCGTTGAAGGGGGCGGACGTGTTCCTCGGCCTCAGCAAAGGCGGGTTGCTCACGGGGGAGGACTTGAAATTGATGGCGGTGAATCCGGTGGTCTTTGCCCTGGCAAACCCCGAGCCGGAAATCCCCTACGACGAAGCCATCGCTTCGCGGGAGGATGTCATCATGGCGACCGGCCGATCCGATCATCCTAACCAAGTGAACAACGTCTTGGGCTTCCCCTACATCTTCCGGGGAGCGTTGGACGTGCGGGCCACGGGCATCAACGATGCCATGAAGTTGGCTGCGGTGCGGGCCATCGCTGAACTGGCGAAGGAAAACGTGCCCGACGAAGTGTCCTCGGCCTATGGCCACCAGTCGCTGTCGTTCGGCCGTCACCTCATCATCCCCAAGCCCCTCGACCCGCGGTTGATCACCACGGTGGCGCCGGCCGTGGCCCGGGCGGCCATGGAGTCGGGCA
Organism: uncultured Flavobacteriales bacterium; assembly: GCA_965657495.1. Lineage (GTDB taxonomy): Bacteria > Bacteroidota > Bacteroidia > Flavobacteriales_D > Sanyastnellaceae > JALQTD01. The sequence goes on along the minus strand of CBFHPD010000011.1, from coordinate 461 downwards.
TTGCTAAGGAGCCCATCGCGAATTGGGATCAATACGATGCGCAATTGCGGTCGCGCATCGGTCACGACAACAGCTTCTCGCGCACCATTGCCGAACGGGCCCGCAAGGCACCCAAGCGCGTGGTGTTCGCCGAAGCCGACAACTACAAGGTCCTGAAAGCTGCCGAACAGGCGGTGGACGAAGGCATCGCCACGCCCATTCTGCTCGGGCGTCGGTCGAAGATTGAAGCGCTCATTGAGGAGTTCAACCTCGAGTTGAAGGACGTCGAGATCATCGACCCGCGGACCGATGAAGTGGCTGCGGAGCGCGCGGAGTTTGGGGCGGCATTGCACGCAGTGCGCAAACGCAAAGGGTTGACCGTCCGCGAGGGCGAGCGGCTCATGCGCCAGCGGAACTACTACGGTGCGATGTTGGTGAAGACGGGCCGAGCCGATGCGTTGATCAGCGGTTTGACCCGCACC
>CBFHPD010000010.1:0-30321 GCA_965657495.1 uncultured Flavobacteriales bacterium | reverse complement strand
TACGCCAACGAACTCGCCCAGACCGGCGACGGTGACCACGGTGGCGACAGCGACGCGATCGACGCCGCCTTCGCCCGCCGCGTCACCGCCACCTTCCACCTCCCGTGGCGCTCCGGCGCGGATGACCTCCTGTTCGCCGCCGCCTACCCCCTCCTCCTGGTCGCCGCCCTGTTGAAAATGATGGGGAAAATGACCTGGAAGGACCGCCCGATTTGACCGGTTCGAAAGCCTTACCTTCGAAGGCATGCCGCGCCTCCAACCCGCTACCTTCGGCACCGCTTGGATCGTCCTCTGGACGGCCATTGCCGTGCTCGGCCCCTGGATTCGACCCGACGGCACGCGCTACGCGAACGACCAACAGCTCGAAAGCGCCCTCCTCGCCCCCGGCGCCACCTCGATCCGCGCCGACGGCACGACCGTCACCCACTACCTCGGTACCGACCGCTACGGCCGGGACTACCTCAGCCGCCTCATGGCCGGGGCAGGCATCAGCCTCGGCGTGGGCGCCGTGGCCGTCCTCATCTCGCTCCTCATCGGCGTGACGGTGGGCGCGGTCGCCGGCTACCGCGGCGGGCTGACCGATGCCGTCCTCAGCTGGTTCATCCAAGTCGTCTGGACCCTGCCCACGCTGCTGATGGTGCTGGCCATCACGCTGGCGTTTGGCAAGGGCTTCTGGCAGGTATTCGTGGCGATCGGACTGACGATGTGGGTGGACGTGGCGCGGGTGGTGCGCGGGCAGTTCCTCGCCTTGCGCGAGCAGGAATTCGTGGAGGCGGCGCGCGCGCTCGGCATACCGGAGTGGCGCATCCTCTTCCGGCACATGCTGCCCAATGCGGCGGGCCCGCTCATCGTGGTGGCGGCTGCGAATTTTGCGGCAGCCATTCTCATCGAAGCGGGGCTCAGCTTCCTCGGTGTAGGGGCCCAAATCCCGATGCCCTCCTGGGGCAACCTCGTCCAAGAACACTACGCCCTCATCACCGGCCGACACGCGTGGCTCGCCCTCGCGCCCGGCCTCCTCATTGTCAGCGTCGTCCTGAGCTTTACGTGGATCGGTGACGGCCTCCGTGCACGCGTTTCGAAATAAATTTGCCCCATGAATTTCCGACCCAACCCCGAACACAAAGTCTTCGTCGCTGGCCACCGCGGCATGGTGGGATCGGCCATCGTCCGCGCGCTCAAGGCGAAGGGATACCGGCGGATTGTCACCCGAACGCGGGATGAATTGGACTTGTTGGATCAAGCAGCGGTGCGGCGGTTTTTTGAAGTGGAGCAAGTGGATTTGGTCTACCTCGCGGCAGCAAAAGTGGGCGGCATCCACGCGAACAACACGTACCGCGCGCAATTCCTGTATGAGAACCTCGTGATGGAGGCGAACATCATCCACGCAGCGCACGAGGAGCGGGTGCAGAAGCTGCTGTTCCTCGGCTCAAGCTGCATTTACCCGAAGCACGCCGAGCAACCGATGCGCGAGGACGCATTGCTGACCGGCCCGCTCGAACCCACGAACGAACCTTACGCCATCGCGAAAATCGCGGGAATCAAGCTGTGCGAGACCTACCGCGAGCAGTATGGCGACAACTTCATCAGCGTGATGCCGACGAACCTGTATGGCCCCGGCGACAACTACGATTTGAAGAACAGCCACGTGTTGCCGGCCCTCTTGCGGAAGATGCACACAGCGAAGGTGGAGGGCGCGGCGGAAGTGGAGGTTTGGGGCAGTGGCCGGCCGAAGCGGGAATTTTTGCACGTGGACGACCTCGCGGCGGCGTGCGTGCATTTAATGGACACGTACAACGAGGCGGGGTGGCTGAACATCGGCACCGGGGAGGACTTGAGCATCCGGGAGCTGGCCGAGCTCATCGCAGACGTGGTGGGGTACGGGGGGGCATTGAAGTTCGATCCGTCGATGCCGGACGGGACGCCGCGGAAATTGCTCGACGTGTCGAAGGTGAATGCGCTCGGGTGGAAGGCGGCGATCGGCCTGCGAGAAGGCATCACCGCCGTTTACTCCGAGGTGAAAAGTTCCTTCTGAACCATGCGCCGCACCGCTGCCTTATTCCTCGTTTGCAGCGCCTTGGGCGCACGGGCTAGCGGGGATAGCACGGCGGTCCGGCAGCGGTTTTGGCAAGGTGACTTGTTGGATTTTTCAGGCGAACGGGCGCGGGTGGTGGTCAACCCCCTCTTGCGCGTGGGCGCGGGCAATGGCTGCTTCGAGAACATCCGCGGCGCCCGGTTCGAGGCGGTCATCGATGGCACGTGGGAGGTCCGTGGCAGTTTAGAGGAGCGGCAAGGCACCGCGGCCCCGTTGCTCTCCGAATGGGCGCGCGCGCTGTCGAACCGCCCGTTGCAGACCGTGGTGTTGCCGGGATGGGGGCGGGCCAAATGGACCAATCCTTCCACCGACGCCACCCTCCCCATCGCGTTCGATGCCTCCCGCGCCCGCGTGCAAATCGGTCACTCTGGGCAATGGGGCCGCCTCCGCACCCGCTTCGAAACCGGGCTCGACAACCGGCACGAGGGCACGGCCGAGCACAGCTTGTTCTGGAGCCGCACTGCCGCCCCCCTGCCCTACGTCGGCGGCGCCCTTGCGGGCAACCGGTGGCACGCGGCAGCGTGGGCGGGCGCAGCGACTGGGCCCAACCGCGGCCCCGTCGGCGCCACGGTCGAGTCCCTGTTTTCGCGGCAGCGGGTCACCCGCCTCGGCGGCGGTTTCCACCAAGGCGAGGCCTTTTCGATGGACGTGCTGTGGTACCGATTGGCCCGCCTCTCCTTTGCGGACGAGCCACCCGCCGTCCGGCACTGGGGCGGCGTACAGGCTGCATTTCGCCGCGGCCCATGGGACGCTTACATCGCCCTCGCCGTCGACCCCGCGGTCGCTGCCTACCTCGGGGAGCACCTGCACCTCCGTTGGCAATCCCCATCCACCCGCATCACCTTCGCTTACCAACGCTCCACCCCGGGCGGCTACCGCCTGATGGCGGACCGCATCGACCTCACCCATTCCGGAACCCCCATCGCCTCCCCATGGGGCGACGGGGTGACCGACCTCTCCCTTCGGTGCAGCGCCCACCCCATTCCCCGGCTTGAACAGTTGGCTTGTACCGTGCACCTCGCCCACCTCACACGAGCAGCAACCCCCGCGTTATCATCGCCTGACATGATAGATTTTGACAGCCCAAAGTGGATGACAAATGCGCACATCACATACCTCGTTCACCCCACTTGGCCGTTGGGATTATCAATGGGCATTCAAGTTGTTACATGGCACCAATCCCCACACAATCTGACCACTCCTGCACCTAATGCAACGTGGTACGTCGGATTGTCACACAAAATCCAGGAACCCACACGTAACTTCGCAAGTCAAATTCCGTAATTTGCATATTGTGTCACCGACGCTTCACTTATTGGCAACCTTTGCCCTGGCTTTTGCGCTGGTCATGTTCGCCATGCCGCCGCTGATCCGGGTCGCCTTGCTCAAGCGGTTGGTGGATGAGCCCGAGGAGGGTCGGAAAATGCACACCACCCCCGTCCCGACCATCGGCGGTGTGGCGGTGTTCCTCGGCTTCTTGGTAGCCTGCCTGATGTGGTTGCCCCATGCGTTCAGCAGCCTTGAAGTTGCGCACAACTGGGGCGCAGCGCTCGCCGCCCTCGTCATCCTTTTTTTCATGGGAGTCAAAGACGACTTGGCGGGATTGAGTCCGAGCAAGAAGTTGCTCATTCACTTCTTGCTCGGTGGGTTGCTCATTTTTGAAGGCCAATTCCGCATCGAGGGATTCGCGGGGTTGTTTGGGCTCCATGACATCCCCTACTTCGTGTCTGCCGGTTTCAGCTTGTTTGTGTACATCGTAGTCGTCAACGCCATCAACCTCATCGACGGGGTGGATGGGCTTGCGGGCGGGTTTGGGGTGATGGCAGCGGTGGCCTTTGGGCTGTTGTTTGCGGCAGCAGGGGCCTATCCCCCTGCGACGGTGGCGTTTGCACTCGCGGGGGCACTCACGGGTTTTTTGAAGTTCAACTGGACGCCTGCGCGCATTTTCTTGGGGGACGGAGGGTCCCTCCTCACCGGTTTGGTGTTTTATGTCCTGTGCGTGGAATGGATGAACACACCGCTTACGGATGTGCCAGAGTACATCCGCGCCATTCCTCAGCCCTTGATGAGCATGAGCCTGTTGGCCTATCCCTTGGTCGATACCTTGAGGGTGTTCACGTTGCGCGTGCTGAAGGGCCGCTCGCCTTTTTCGCCCGACCGGAACCACTTGCACCACCGGATGATGGCGCTGCGTTGGGGGCATCGGCGCACGAGCACTACGGTTTACTTGTACACTGGCATCATGATGCTGCTGCCGTTCTTGTTGTTCACCACGCTGGACTGGAATCCGACGGTTTTGTTCCTCATTGAACTCGGCGTGGCGTTTGGTTTGTTCATTCCCATCCTGCGCCGGTCGTTGGCCGTGATTGCGGAACGATCCGAGCGGTTGGAAAAGGAGCGGCACAAAACCAATTCAGAAAAAAAAGCGCACAGCGCAGCCCTGCACGGTTCCAAATGAAGGTGCTGCTCCTTGCTGCCTTTGCTACGGCAGTCATTCCGGTCGCTGCGAGCGATAGCATCCCGGTCTTCCCGTCCATTCAACGCGCCGGCCCCGTTTGGGAGCCCGGGCCGATGCTCGAGCGCGACAGCGGATTGTTTGAGCTGGGGGCCGGCATTGAGCCCCTGTGGGCCGCCGGTGCGACGCAATGGTGGAGTGGCGGGTTCAGCGGGAGCGGCGGTTGGGGAGGCAGCGGACTCGTCACCGCGGGGGCAAGCAGCCACAACGGGCGGTGGGCCGCACGGATGGACGCCCGGCACCAGCGGATTCCCGGGGTCACCGGGCCTTGGCACGCCCTTGCTTATGAGTGGGGCGTATTCGATGGGTGGGGGCGGGCCTACACGCCCAACTTGACCTCGGTGGCGGTGACGCGGTTCACCGGCTGGGTGGCGCACAAACTGAGTTCGTCGATGGAGGTCCAAGCGGGGATGATGGACCGGCACTGGGGGCACGGGTGGCGATCGGTGTGGTGGGACCAAGCCGCCGCGCCGATGCCGCAGGTGGCCTTGCAGGTGGACGGCGGTCGGGTCCGGTATGTGCACGTGATCGGGAGCAAGCGGGACTGGAGCGCGGGCTCGCCACCGGACATCCTGGGCACGGACCCAAACGCCTGGGCCCCGTGGCAATATGCTGAACGGAGCCGGTCGTACCTCGCGGCGCATACGGTGACGGTGGATTTGGGGCGGGGGTTCCAGGGGACGTTGTTTGGGGCGGTGACGTGGCTCGCGAACGATTCGGGGGTGGTGAACCGGGTGGAGCCGGCGTATTTCGTGCCGTTTGTGGCGTTCCGACCGACGGAGTACCGCCTGGGGTCGGCGGACAATGCCCTGGTCGGGCTCGAGGGAGCGTGGCGTTCGCCGGACGGGAGGTGGCTCGTCAGTTCGCAGTGGCTGTTCGATGAGTGGGTGACCCGGGAGCTGTTCGGCGGTGAAGGGTGGTGGGCCAACAAGTGGGCCTCGGTCCACACGGTGCAGTGGGTGCGAGGGGATTTGGCCTTGACCCTCGAGCGGGCGCAGGTCCGGCCCTACACGTTCAGCCACGCCGCGGTCGGCACGTCATGGACGCACGACCGGAGTCCGATTGCGCACCCAAACGGCGCGAATTTCATCGAATGGCGGCTCCACGGCAAGGGGGCTTGGGGGCCGGTGCGGGCGCATTTCGGTTACACGCGCCTGCGGCAAGGCGTGGAAGACGCGGCGACCGCGCTGGAAGCGGGCCGGAGCATCATCAGCGCACCGCCCGACGCGGACTTCAGCCTGGGCACGAGCCCGCTGCTGCCGTACACCCTGCGGCCCGCCTCGTATGGCATCGACGCAGTCTACGCCGGCGCGGAAGGGACGGTGTTGACGACGCAGCGCGTGTTCGCTGACGTGGATTGGGCACATGAACGGCTCGGGAACGCACGGCTGTTTGTGCGCGGGGCCTGGCGGTGGGCGCGGACAGCTGCGGGCGAACAGGCGGGGTGGCGGCGGATGGAGTTGGGCCTGCGCCTGAACCCCTCCACGGAAGAGCGGGATTGGTAACCTGCCGCACATTGCCCCACTTTTTGCGCCGCCACGTGCAGTACTTTTGCCGCGCAAGTTGTTATCCCTCCACATGGCCTCTACCCTGAAAGACGTTGCAACCCTCTTCAAGCTTCGGCTCGGCTTCTTTGTCGTGCTGTCAGCCGTGCTCGGCTGGTTCATGGCGACGGAGGAAATCGACTTGGTCACCCTGCTGAAGATTGCAGTGGGCGGCTACTTGCTGACCGGCGCTTCGAACGGCTTGAACCAAATCATCGAGCACCGGATCGACGGGCTGATGAAACGCACGGAAAACCGGCCCTTGCCGACCGGCCGGATGACGAAGGCGGCCGCTTGGGCGTGGAGCCTGGCGGCGGCGGTCATCGGACTGGGAAGCCTGTTCTCGCTCAACCCGTTGAGTGGGTGGCTCGGGGTGGCCGCCATCGTGAGCTACGCGTTCATTTACACGCCGCTGAAGTCCAAATCCTCCCTCGCCGTATTCGTCGGCGCCTTCCCCGGCGCACTGCCGCCCATGATCGGTTACGTGGCGGCGACCGGGGACTTCGGCATCGAGCCGGGCACGCTGTTCGCGGTGCAGTTCATGTGGCAGTTCCCGCATTTTTGGGCCATCGCTTGGCTCGCCCACGACGATTATGCGAAGGCGGGCTACCAGTTGCTGCCATTCAACGGCGGGCGCACCAAGCAGTCGGCGTTCCAGATTTTGACCTACACAGCGTTCTGCATTCCCGCGAGCTTGTTGCCGTGGGCGCTGAGCACGCCGATGGTGGGCAATTGGGCGTTTGGCGTGGCGATCGCGGCCGGGCTGGGCTTCCTGTGGCCGGCTTGGCGCCTCTACCGCACGCTGGAATTGGCGGATGCGCGGCGCCTGATGTTCGCCTCGTTTTTGTACCTCCCTTTGGTCCAAATCACCTATGTCCTCGACCGAATCTAACCCTTCCCCATGAATACCACTACCACCCCCGACGTTTTTGAAGGTGTCGATCCCGCAGTGCGCGCCCGCACAAAGAAGATGCTGATGTACTTCATCATCTTCGCCGTGGTGATGATGTTCGCCGGCTTCACCAGTGCGTACATCGTCCTGAACATGGGCAAGTTCTGGGTGCACCCGACGGCGCCCGGCGCCTTCTACTGGAGCTTGGGCTTCCTCGCGGCCTCGTCCGCAACGGCCATGGTGGCGCTGCGCCAAATGCGCGCCGGCTCCAAAAACGGCACCCTCATCGCCCTCGGCGCCACCCTCCTCCTCGGCATCGCCTTCACCCTCTCGCAATCGAAAGCGTGGAACGAACTGGCCGACATGGGCCTCGGCTTCACCGTCACCACCACCGAATCCGGCCTGGAAGCGTACCGCTGGAACTCCATCAAGGACCTCATCAACGGCCCAGCGGAGTACGGAGTGGACTACGTGGTGACGGTCAACGACGAGCCGCTGCTGTTCGACCCGGTCCGCAAGGACTTCTTCATGCCGGATGACACGCTCATGGCGCAGCCCATCACGCCGGATGTCACCCGGACGAGCAACCTCGGCGGCGGCATGCTGTGGGTCCTCATCGCCATCCACATCCTGCACCTCGTCTTCGGTTTCATCTACCTCGTAATCAATGGTATCCGCGTCCTCCAAGGCACCATTCACGCCGGCGACACCGTGCGGTTGCAAACGATGAACCTGTACTGGCATTTCCTCGGCATCTTGTGGCTGTACTTGTTCGGGTTCTTGTTCTTCCTGAATTGAGGCGGGATTTGGCCTAGTTTAGAACGATTCTCAATAGGGCACTAAACAGGGGGAACATTGAGGTTCCTTTAGTAAGTTTGCGCCCAAATTCCCACAATGGGCGGAGAAGCAACAAAAGCGATTTCCAAAGAAATCCTCTGGGGCGGCGGACGGTCGCCATTCAGCGTCACTTACGGCAAGATGATGATGTGGTACTTCCTGGTTTCGGACGCATTGACGTTCGGCGGGTTGTTGACTGCATACGGGTTCAGCCGCGCAGGTAGCGAAGACGCTTGGCCAATTGGCGAACAGGTGTTCCGGTCATTGCCGGGCCTCGAAGGGGAGTACCCCCTCATCTACGTGGCCTTGATGACCTTCATCCTGATCGTGTCATCGGTGACGATGGTGCTCGCGGTGGAAGCCGGACACCGGAACGACAAGCGGGGCGTGGTGCGGTGGTTGTGGGCCACGGTCATCGGCGGGTTCTTCTTCCTCGGTTCACAGGCGTGGGAGTGGTCGCACTTCATCCACGGTTCAGGCGGCATGTTCCTCCTCGCCGAAGAAGTCACCGTTACCGACGCTGAGGGCGAAGCTTTCACGCTGCAGGCGGGAGATGCGGTTTACATGGACCACCACCTCGGCGATGCGGTTGAAAAGTGGCACGAAGGCGATTTGTCCGTCGTGATGCACGAAGGCCACGGCGGCGTGACGTTCACCGACAACGGCCACGAAATTGCCGTCGAGTCCTTGACCCTCAACAAATACGTTGAAAACGAGAGCCACGTCAACGGAGCCGATGCCCTCAAGTTGTGGAACGCACGCTCGGAAAACTTCGCCTTCGGGGCGAACATGCACGACAGCGAGTACGCGGTGCAGCAAACCTATGCGAACTTCTTCTTCTTCATCACCGGCTTCCACGGCTTCCACGTCTTCAGCGGGGTCATCATCAACCTCATCGTGTTGATCATGGCCATCAACGGCGTATTCGAGCGCCGGAAGCACTACGAGATGGTCGAGAAAGTCGGTTTGTACTGGCACTTTGTGGACCTGGTTTGGGTCTTTGTCTTCACCTTCTTCTACCTCATCTGACCATGGATCGCGACGACCTCCTTGTCAATGACAGCTACGCCCTGAACGCCCACCACAGCGAAGAAGAGGGCGCTAAAATTCGCAAGAACATTTGGAAAGTGACTGCGCTCTTGACAGTGTTGACCACGGTTGAGGTGTTGATGGGCATTTTCTTCAAGCGGGCGGAAACGTTCACTTGGACCACCATCAAGTGGACCTTCATCATCATGACCCTCGTCAAGGCGGGCTACATCGTGATGGTCTTCATGCACCTCGGCGACGAGCGTTCGAACTTGAAGCGCGTCGTTTTGGCACCTTACTTGGTGTTCATCATCTACTTGATTTTCATCGCCATCACGGAAGGCTTCGGGCACCTGAACTCGTTCATCACATTCCACTGACGGCTAACATCCGGAAACCATGAACCGGAATCACGCATTGAAAAAGTACGCCCTCCTTGGGGGCGTACTTTTGTTTTTGCCCTTGTTCGGGCTGGTGCTCTTCGGCATCCTGGGCGACCACGCCTTTTCGACCTTGCCTTACTTCACGGCTGAAGGGCAGATGGAGACGCGGGGGCCCGGGGCGCAGCGCGTGGGGACCTTCGACCTGATGAACCAGGACGGGGAGGCGTTCTCTTCGGAGGAGCTCCGCGGAAAGGTGTGGCTCGCGGCGTTCTTTGCGACGGATGCTCCGCACGTGGCGAGTGTGACGAAGCAGCTGCTTTGGCCCAACTTCCGCTACCGGTCGGAGGACGACATCATCACCGTTTGCTTCACCCTCAACCCGGAACACGACCGGCCGGAAGTGCTCAAGCGTTACGTCGCTGAAAACACGCGGTACAACGATGCGCCGGGCAAGTGGCAGTTCTTGACGGGCGATCGCGCAGTCATCGACCGCATCGTTGAGGAGGACTTCATGATCCAGCGGGACCCGGCCGACCCGGGGAACGTGGCGACGATTTGGCTCGTGGATGCAGCAGGGTACTTGCGCGGGGTGTACCACGCGGCCTCGGAGGATGCCATCCGGGATGCGGTGGAAGACATCGCGTTGTTGCAGAAGGAAATGGACGAAGCGGCCTATGCGCGGGAGAAAACCATGGAGGTGTTTGCGGCGGCGACGCCGTTGCCGGTGTTGGGACCGCCGGAGCACGTGGTGCCGCCGTTTGCTTTCACGAACTTGGACGGGAAGGAATTCTCGCACCGCAACGTGGGCGGGCGCGTGCGGGTGGTGGACTACTTCTTCACGCACTGCCCCACCATTTGTCCTGTGATGAGCAGCCAACTGGTGCGCTTGCAGGCCCAAATGCGCGGCGCCGGCATCACCGAAGACGACGTCCTCATCCTCAGCCACACGGTCGATCCCACCCGGGACGATCCGCAGCGCCTCGCCCAATACGCGGAACGCATCGGCGCCGACACCACGCAGTGGAAGTTCTTGACGGGCGCGGAATCCGACCTCTACGACATGGCGCGCAACGGCTACTACCTGACCGCCTTGCCGAGCGACACGGCGGCGGGCGGCTTCTTCCACAGCGACACGTTTGCCCTCATCGACGGCCAGGGCCGCATCCGGGGATATTACGACGGCACCGCAACCGAAGAGGTGGATCAGTTGTTGGAACATGTGAAGCAATTGCTCGCCACAGAACCCCGGAAGAAATGAGTTGGATCCAGAACGAAAAGACAGCGAAGCGTGTGATTTGGGGCGCTGCCATAGCGGTGCCTGTGGTGGTGGCCGTGCTGTTCATGTTGCCGCCCGCCGAGAGCCTGTCGGAAGAAACGCGCAAGGCCCTCTACGTGCTGCCCACCCTCAACGCCTTCTTCAACGGCACCGCGTTCCTGTGCTTGACGGTGGCCTTCATCGCCATCCGCAAGAAGAACATCACCGTGCACCGCGCCGCCACCACCACGGCCCTCGGCCTGTCGGTGCTGTTCCTCCTCAGTTACGTCGCCTTCCATTTGACCACGGAATCCACGAAGTTCGGTGGAGAAGGCGCCATCCGGACCGTCTACTTCATCGTCCTCCTCTCGCACATCTTGCTCTCGGCCGTCATCATTCCGCTTGTGCTCTTCACGTGGCTCCGCGGATTCACGATGCAAGTGGAGAAGCACCGCCGCATCGCCCGCATCACGTGGCCGCTGTGGATGTACGTGACCTTGACCGGCGTCATCGTGTACCTCATGATTTCGCCTTACTATCCCGTGTGATGAAAAGCCAAACCCACCGCGCCGTACTCCTGATCGCCGCCGCCCTGCTCCTCCCCTTGCTCGCCGACGCCCAATGCGTCATGTGCAAAGCCGTGGCCGAGGACAGCGCCTCGGAAGGGGGCATCGGACGGGGGCTCAACGCCGGCATCCTCTACCTCATGGCCATCCCCTATGTCCTGCTCGCCCTCCTTGCCGGCGTGTTTTTCTGGCGACGGGGCGCCAAGAAGGCGGGCTGAAACCTTGCCGCCCCCCCATGCGTACAAGCCCCCATGCGGGCATGGATTGTAACCATCTGGGCGTGCGGAATGGCGGCATGGGGTGCCGCCCAAGAAGCGCATTGGCTCACGGTAGATGCCGCGAAGGGCTTGGCCGTTCCCGCCGAGGTGACCTGCGAAATCTTCGGGTTCCCCAAAGCCCTGACGCTGCCGAAAGGCACGCACCACCCCAAGCCCGAACTCACGGACGGCACCGTCCACACCCTCGTCCTCGCCCCGGAATACATGCTCCACTCCCAAGCGTTCACAGCTCCGCTTCAGGGCGTGGACACCTTAGCGCTCCACCCGCTTGCGGTAGGCACTCGGGCCGCCCTGCCGTGGGTGACCTACATCGGGGAGTCGTTCCGCTTGGACTACCATTCGATGCGGTCGTTGGAGCACGTGAAGGCGTTCATGGAGACCTACCCGCGGCTGTCGCTCAGGATTCACGGAGTAGGCGATGTGGAATCGGTGGAGCCGTGCGACCGGCTCGGCCGGCGGCGCGCGCGTTCGGTTTGGGAATACCTCGTAACCGAAGGCATCGCGCCTTCCCGCATCCAATTGCACGGCTCGTGTGCGACCGACCCCGAGGCTCCGCGCATTTCCATTGCGGTCGAGGCACTTTGACGCCCCGGCTTTTGGCAATTTCTGTCAGTCCGCACCCTGTTGGATTTCGTAGATTTGGCCCATGTTTTCGCCATTTCTTATCCGGACGATGCTGCGCGCGGCGTGGATCGCCCTCGCGGTCTTGACCGGCTCCGGCCTCACAGCCCAGGAAGTTTGGACCTTGCAGCGGTGCATCGACCACGCATTTGAGCACAACTTGACCTTGCAGGAAGCGCGGCTCGGGCAAGTGTCCGCGGCAATTGGCGAGGAGGCGGCACTCGGGGCGTTCTTGCCCTCGTTGAATGCCTCGGCTTCCCACGGCTATAATTTTGGCCAAACCATCGACCCCTTTACCAACCAGTTCGCGACCTCCCGCATCCGTTCGAACAGCTTCGGCCTCTCATCCGGCCTGACCCTCTTCAACGGCTTCACGAACCACCTCAACCTCGAGCGCGCGCGCCTTTCCGCGTTGCGCGCCTCCGTGGGCGTGGACCAGGTCGGCAACAACGTGGCCCTGACCATCGCGGCCGCCTTCCTCAACGTCCTGTTCCAAGACGAGTTCATCGCGGTGGCCCAAGTCAACCGCGATGCCACGGCGCGCCAAGTGGAACGCGTCGCCCGCTTGGTCGATGCAGGCGCTGCAGCCCCGGCGGACCTCCTCGACGTGGAAGCCCAGCTCGCCGCTGACGAGGCGAACGTGGTCGCCACCGAAAACGCAGCCTACCTCGCCCGGCTCAACCTCGCCCAACTGCTGCAACTGCCGGCCGACGCCGCCGCGGACTTCGAAGTGGCCCGGCCGTCCGATGCCGACCTCGAAGAACTCGCGGTGCCCGCTTCACCGGCCGCCGCCGTGCAGCACGCCTTGAGCAACTTCCCTGAAATCAAGGCCGCAGAATACGCGGTGGAAGACGCCATCATCGGCGAGCGCCTCGCCGCGGCGGGCCGCATGCCCCGCGCCTTCGTCAGCTACTCGATGGGAACGGGGTACTCGGGGGCACGGCAAGCCCCCGTGGGCAACCCCACCACCCAAGAAATCGAACTCGGGACCATCAACATCAACGACACCCTCGCCTTCCAATTGACCACGGAACAAGAGTACTACGAAACCTTCGAGACCGTGGCGTTTGGGGAACAAGTCCGGGACAACCGGAACCAGAGCCTGTTCTTCTCGCTGAGCATCCCGATCTTCAACGGCTTCGCCATCCGGTCGAACGTGAAGCGGGCCGAGGTGGAAACGGTTCGGGCGGAGTACCGGCTTGCACAAGCGCAGCAATCCTTGACCCAAACCGTGGAGCAGGCCTGGGCGGATGCCCTCGCCGCGAAAAGCACGCTCGACGCGCAGGAGCGCGCCCTGTCCGCGGCCGAAGCCGCCTTCGACAACACTTCGAAGCGCTTTGAAGCCGGGGCGGTGACGGCCATCGATTATGCCGACGCGCGAACGCGGTTGGACAACGCGCGGGTGAACCGGCTCCGGGCGCTGTATGATTTGGCCTTCAAAAGCCGCATCCTCGACTTCTACTCCGGTGCACCCCTCACCTTCCGCTGATTGCTCATGAACAAGAAACGCCTGTGGATTGCCGGCAGCGCCCTGATTGTGGTGCTCCTCTTACTCGCCAAATGGCTCGGCCCGCGCGAGAACCTGCCCGAAATCACCACCGAAACGGTCGAAGCGCGCGACCTCATCGAGCGCGTCGCCGCTTCTGGGAAAATCCAGCCGGAAGTCGAGGTCAACATCACCGCTGAGGTCAGTGGCCAAATCCTCAAACTGCCGGTCAAAGAAGGCGACTACGTGAGCGCTGGCGACCTCCTGTGCGTCATCAACCCCGACGTGTACGACGCCGCCCTCAACCGCGCCGAAGCGGGGCTGAACACCACCCGTTCGAACCTCGCGAGCGCCCGCGCCCAAAAGGTCCAAGCCGAAGCGCAGTTCGCTGCCGCTGAAAAGGCGTGGCAGCGGACGCAGCAGCTCTTCCGTGACGGTGTCATTTCGCAAGCGGAATACGACAACGGGGAGGCCAACTTCGAAACGGCCAACGCCTCCCGGCTTGCCGCCGAGCAAAGCGTGCTCGCGGCCGAATACGCCATCACCAGCGCCGAAGCGTCCGTGCAAGAAGCCCGGGACAACCTGTCCCGGACCACCCTGCGCGCCCCCCAATCCGGCACCGTCACCGCCCTCAGCAAGGAGGTCGGCGAGAGCGTGCAAGGGACGGGGTTCATGGCCGGTGAAGTCATCATGAAGGTCAGCGACCTGCAAGCGATGGAGGTCAACCTCGAGGTCAACGAAAGCGACATCGTGCGGGTGCACCTCGGCGACGACGCCGAAATCGAGGTGGATGCCTTCCTGGGCGAGGTCTTCACGGGACGGGTATCCGAGATCGGCAACACCGCCTTGAACGCGCTCGACAACGGGTTCTCGATGGACCAAGTCACGAACTTTTCGGTGAAGGTGCGGTTGTCCGAATCGAGTTACCGGCACTTGCTCGCCGCGGGCGATTCCACGTCTTCGCCCTTCCGGCCGGGCATGAGCGCCACGGTCGATTTGTTGACGGCCGAAGTGAACGGCGCCCTTTCCGTGCCGATCCAAGCGGTGACGACGCGCGAGGGCGAGGACGAGGCGGACATGGGGGTGTTTGTGGTGCGGGGGGATTCGGCGGTTTGGACGGCGATCGAGACCGGGATCCAGGACAGCCGGCACATCGAGGTGAAGGCGGGACTGGCGGCGGACGAAGTTGTGGCGGTGGGTCCGTACGAGTGGGTGTCGCGCAAGCTGGAAGACGGGATGCGGGTCGCGGTGAAGGTGGAGGAGTGATGGGGCGGCGGGTGCTGGTGATCGAGACGAGCACGAAGCGGTGCTCGGTGGCGGCCTTCGACGGGGAGGCACTGGTGGCGACGGAGGCGGCGCGCGGGGCGGGTTTTGTGCACGCGGAGCAGCTGATGCCGCTGGTGGATGCTGTGGTGCGGGCAGCGGGTTGGACGCCGGGTGAGTTGGAGGCGGTGGCGGTTTCGGCGGGGCCGGGGTCGTACACCGGGCTGCGGATCGGGGTGGCGACCGCGAAGGGGCTGTGCCACGCGTTGGGGGTGCCGTTGCTGGCGTTGGACACGCTGGAGCTGCTGGGGCGTGGGGCGGCGAGCGAAGTGGCGGCAGCGGGGGCGGACGTGGCGGTGTGGCCGGTCGTCGATGCGCGGCGGCTCGAGGTGTATGTGCGGCCCTTCCGTGTGCAGGAGGGAGCGTGGAGCGCCGAGGGGGCTGCGGCCGCAGTGGATCTGACGGAGGCGGTGCCGGCGGGGAGCGGGTTGGAAGCGCCTGCGCTCGTGGTGGTGGGCGATGCGGCGGAGAAGGTGGCGGGCGTGGGGCTTCGGGCGGACGCGGTCTGCGTGCAGCGGGAGCCGGATGCGGCGGCGGCGGGGCCGATGCTCGCGGGGGCGGAGGCCGTGGATTTGGCGTACTTTGAGCCCCGGTATTTGAAGGAATTTCAGGCGGGCGCGCCGAAGGATCCGTTGGGGCTTCGGGCGGCGGCCATTGATCGGCAAGAACATGCGTAAGTCGTGGTGGGTTTTGGCCTTAGCGCCCCTTTTGATGCAGGCCAAATGCAGTGAGGTCCAGCAGGACATTCCCTACGTGCCCGTCGATTTCGACATCAACCTCGACCTGCCGGCTTACCAGCCGCTCAACGTCCCGACGGGCCACGTCCTGGTGACCGGCGGCTCCAAAGGCATCGTGATCTACCGCTACACCATGGACCAATTCGTGGCCATCGACCGCCACGCGACCTACGACATCCCGGAAGGATGCGCCGTCGAGGTGAGCGACGACGGGCTGTTCCTCGAAGACCCGTGCAGCGAATCGCAGTGGCTCATCATCGACGGTTCCGTCATGAACGGCCCGGCCACCCTCCCACTTCACCGCTACTACACCAGCTGGACCCCCCCGGTCCTCCGCATTTACAACTGAAACGGGCCGCCCTTTGCAGAGCGGCCCGTTGCCTATTCAAGTCGGTGTAGCGATCAGTAGCGGTACGCCTCGCCCTTGAACGGTCCTTGCACCGGAACGCCGATGTAGTCCGCTTGGTCTTGTGACAGGGTCTCGAGCTCCACGTTGATCTTCGCGAGGTGCAAGCGCGCCACTTCCTCGTCGAGGTGCTTGGGCAGCGTGTACACTTCGTTCTCGTAATTGTCCGAGTTGGACCAAAGCTCCATCTGCGCCAACGTTTGGTTCGTGAAGCTGTTCGACATCACGAAGCTCGGGTGACCCGTCGCGCAGCCCAAGTTCACCAAACGGCCCTCCGCGAGCAGGATGATGTCGTTGCCGTTCACGTTGTACAGGTCGACCTGTGGCTTGATCGTGTCCTTCGTTTCGCCGTGATTCGTATTCAACCAGGCGACATCGATTTCGTTGTCAAAGTGGCCGATGTTGCACACAATGACCTTGTCCTTCATCGCCTCGAAGTGCTCCGCACGGATGATGTCCTTGTTGCCCGTGGCCGTAACCACAATGTCGGCTTCCTTCACCGCGTCAATCATCCGCTTCACTTCGTAGCCGTCCATGGCAGCCTGCAAGGCACAAATCGGGTCGATTTCCGTTACCATCACCCGGCAGCCGGCATTGCGGAGGGATTCCGCGGTGCCCTTGCCCACGTCACCGTAACCGCCCACCACAGCGACCTTACCGGCCATCATGACGTCGGTGGCGCGGCGGATGGCGTCCACCGCTGATTCGCGGCAGCCGTACTTGTTGTCGAACTTCGACTTCGTGACGGAATCGTTGACGTTGATGGCTGGCATCGGCAGCGTACCGGCCTTCTGGCGGTCGTACAAGCGCAACACGCCCGTTGTGGTTTCTTCGCTGATGCCCTTGATGCCCGCTGCCATCTCGGGGTAGTTGTCGAGGACCACGTTGGTGAGGTCTCCCCCGTCGTCGAGGATCATGTTGAGCGGCTGGCGGTCCTCCCCGAAGTGGAGGGTTTGCTCGATGCACCACTCGTATTCCTCTTCCGTCAAGCCCTTCCAAGCGAACACCGGCACCCCGGCCGCAGCAACGGCTGCCGCTGCGTGGTCCTGGGTGGAGAAGATGTTGCAAGAGGACCAACGCACGTCAGCTCCGAGCTCCACGAGGGTCTCGATGAGGACAGCAGTTTGGATGGTCATGTGGAGGCAACCCGCGATGCGCGCGCCCTTGAGCGGCTTCGATTCGCCGTATTGCTCACGCAAGGCCATGAGGCCGGGCATCTCTGCCTCGGCGAGGCGGATTTCTTTGCGGCCCCAATCGGCCAAACTCATGTCCTTCACCTTGTAAGGCAGGACGGTGGTGGGTGCTTGTGCACTCATTGTCAGTTGAATTTCAAATGGAAAAGACGCTGTAAAGGTAATGAACAAGCCCGCTCCCACTGAGGTTCACGGCCGGTGGCATTAACTTGGTGGCATGAAGCTGCCGAGCGCGCCGTCGTCCCCAGTCCATGTGGTGCTGGCCACCGTTCCCGCTGCGGTGGATGGGGCAGCTGTGCAGCGGCGGTTTCCCGAGCGGCCGATGGAGGTGCTGAGCGCGCGGCGGCAGGCCGAGCATGCTGCGGTGGACGCGGCACTGGCGGCTTGCCCGGGGGCGGCCATCCGGCACGACCGCGCCGGGGCCCCGTTGATGGAGGGCGCAGCGGTTTCCATCAGCCACGCGGAGGGGGAGGATGGGCGGATTTGGGCCGCCGTGGCCATCGGGGCCAAGGGGGGCGCGCTGGGCGTGGACGTGGAGCGGCCGCGGCCGCAGCTTGCCCGGGTGGCGCCGCGCATTTTTGCGGAGGCGGAGTTGCAGGGGACGGCCGGTGAACCGCGGTTGCAGTGCGTGGTATGGAATGTGAAGGAGGCAGCTTGGAAGGCGTTTGGCCCGGATTTGGACTACGCCCACGACATCGAAATCCTGGAGCTGCCGGCGCTTGACCTGCTCACCGAGGGGGGCCAAATCCCCGTGCGCGTGCGGGACGCAACCCACTCCTTCTACGTCGCCTTCCTCGACCACGGCCTCAGCTTGGCGGTCGGTCCGGTGTGACGTGAATGGAGACGTGGATGGCGTTGCCTTGGTCGTCTATGGCGGAGAGCCGGTGGGGGCCGGGCGTGAGGGGGGCTTGCAGTTGGTGGGGGGCGTGGGTTTGGCCTAAAAAGCGGTCGTTGTCGTACCAAAAAACCGTGCTGCCCACCTCCCGGTGCCCCACCTCCAAGACCACCGCGCCGAGCCGCCCATCGAAATCACGGGTCCGCTGCACCACCTCGCCCGGCGACGGATACAGCCACGCCATGACCTCCTCCTGCTGACCGGTGCGGCACGCGGCATTCCAAGGCGGCAACGGCGGCAAGCCCCCTCCGTGCTGGCGGTAGTACCACTGCATGGTGGCCGGCATCACGAACCACGTGGTGTCGCGGGCCGCCGGCTCGCACGATTTCAGCACGCGCTCCCCCGCTGCGTTCAAGCAAATCGGCCCACAAAACGTGCAGGGCGCCAATCCTTTCGCCGGCGTGCGCTCGCGGGATGTGATGCGGCAATGCGGCCCGGCTTGGAACCCCGAATGCCCGCAGACGTCCACCGCCTGCCCCCTGCGCGGCGGGTCGAAGAACGCGCCATCAGGCAACACGTCCAACACCTCGAACAGCAGGGGCGCTGACGACTCCACGCCGATGAGCCCCGGCCGCCCCTCGTTGTCGGCGTTGCCCGTCCACACCACCACAAGCCACCGCCCGTCCGTCCCCACCGCCCACGCATCGCGGTGTCCGAAGCTCGTCCCCGTCTTCCACGCCACGGGCCGCCACGGCTTCCAGTGTTCCCAAGCCAGCGGCCGCACCAGCGTCGTCATCGCCGACAGGGCCTGCATCGTCGCCACGGCATCGCGCTCGGCGGCGGGCGGCGCCACCGGCGTGTGGAACAGGTCGTGCATCGGCCCGTCAAAGCGCCGCACGGGTTGCAGCCAATGGTAGTACGCTTCGGCGATTTGGGTGGGCCGGATTTCCGCCCCGCCGAGGATCAAGGCCAAACCATAATGCCCCGCTTCCCACCGCATGTCCCGTACGCCCAAGCCCTCCACATACCGATAAAACCGCCCCAAGCCGTAGTCCTGCAACACCCGCACGGCCGGAATGTTGAGCGATCGGCGCAGCGCCTCCTCCACGGTGACCGCCCCGCGGTACATCCGGTCGAAGTTGCGCGGCGTGTAATCCCCGAGGCGGGTGGGGATGTCCGGAACGAGCGACTGCGGCCCCAACTGCCCCGCCTCGAAGCACGCCGCATACAAGAACGGCTTCAAAATGCTCCCCGTCGACCGCGGCACCTCCAACATGTCGATGGCCGCCCCCGGCACGTCCGGCAGCGTCGTGTTCCCCACATAAACCGGCACCTCCCCCGACGCCAAATCCACCACCAAAGCCGCCGCATTGTGCACCTCGTTCCCCGACAGCTCCGCCACCCGGCGGTTCAACCGCTCCTGCACCGCCCGCTGGTACGGGGCCACAAGCGACGACCGCATCCGCTGCTCCGGAAAGCGCGCCACCTGCCGATCCAAGGCGTGCCGCGCGAAGTCTGGCAAGGCCCGCGGCGCGCTCGGCAACGGCTCAAGCAACGACAGCCGCCACTGCAACGAATCCATGTCGCCCCGCTCGAGCAGCTTCCCGAGCAGGCGGTCGCGCTTGGCCCGGAACGTCGAATCAGCCCGCCCGGGCAGGATGGTGCTCGGCGCGTTCGGCAGGACCGCCAAGGCCGCCGATTCCGCCCACGACAACGCGTCCGGCGGCCGCCCGTAATAGCGCCAGCTCGCCGCCTCCAGCCCCACGACGTTCCCGCCAAACGGCGCATGGGCCGCCCACAGGGCCAGGATTTCGTCCTTGGAAAAGCGCGCCTCCAGCCGCGTCGCCCGGAACAGCTCCGCCAGCTTTTCCCAGTAGGTCCGTGGGGGGTTGTGCCGGGAGAGCCGGACGACCTGCATGGTCAAGGTGGAGGCGCCGGAGACCACCTCGCCGCGGTCCAGGTTTTGGGCCAACGCCCGCACCAGCGCCACCGGGTCCACGCCCGGGTGATACGGAAAGCGCTCGTCCTCAAAGGCGATTACCGCCTGCCGAAAGGTGTGCGGCACCGAATCGCGCATCGGAAAGCGCCACTGGCCATCCGCCGCAATCCGCGCCCCCAGCAACTCGCCTTCGCGCGACTCCAACACGGTGGCGTACGGCACGTCGAACAGCGTGCGCGGCACCGACCACCACCACACGGCAAGCAGGCCTGCGCAGGCCGCTCCGATCAGCGCGCGCTTACGGTGACCCATTGCCCCGCTTGGGCGGCCTGCATGGCCCCGTCGTACATGGCTTCGGCATAGACGCCCGGCAGGTAGAACCGACCCGGGTACGTCGCAATCAGCTCGTACTCGAACACGCGCGTTTCGCCGTATTGCAGATCGAAATACGTCAGCACCGCATCGTCCCGGAAGTCCTCCGCTTCGGCGCCGGTGTTGCGCGAGGTGCCGCTGAGCCGGGTGTTGGTCACCTCCCAGCCGTCCGCCAGGGGAACGCGGAGGGCCATGCGCGCCGGTTGGCCGCCGGGGGCCGTGCGGCGGATCCGCACCTGCACCCGGGCCGATGTCCCAACGGGCAGGCTGGAAACCGTTCCGATGAGGCCGTTGGCGTCGAAGTAGTTCACGGTGAGCTCGAGCCCGGAAGCGTGCTCCGCCTCCTCGCCATACAGCGGGATGGCGGAGGCGTGGAGGTCCGCGAACAGCACGCCTTCGCCGGGGTTGCGCACTGCCACGGAGGCGGAACTGGGCACCGGAATTTCCAGCACCGGCTGGGTGGACGTGAAGACGCGGTCCGTGCCGTCGATGCGCACTTCGGCCGTGAGCGGCTCGTCGGCAGCGGGCGGCAGCACCCCGTGCAGGACGTGCAGCGTGAAGGCTATTTCCTGGGTGGAGCGCCAGCCTTTTCCGAGCTGTTCCGCGAGTTCACGGGCCAGTTGCAGCGCCGCTTCCCGTTGTCCGGTTTGGTCCAGCGCGAGGACCCACAAGGCCAAATCCCGCAGCCGCGACCCAAACGTCGCATGCGCCCAATGTTCCGTCCGGTCCGGCGCCGCGCACCGCCGCATCACGTCCGCCGCCACCCGCTGCTCCCCGGCCGCCGCATACGCTGCCGCAAGCACGAACCGCGCCTCGTTCGACAAATCGGTCCGGTTCATCAGCCGCGTCATCGCCCCGAGCTCCGGCGCCTGCGCCAGCGCCAGCACGTACAACCGGTACGCCTGCAATTCCTCGCCGCTGCCCGCCACAAACGTCCACCGCTGCGCCTGCCTCCGTTCATAGGCCAAATACCCCTTCAAGGTCCCAGGAGGCAACGCGTACCCCGCCGCCTGCGCCGCCACCAGGAACTGCCCGGCGTAAGTGGACGCCCACGGGTGCGGGGCCCGGCTGGACGGCCAATAGCGGAACCCTCCGCTTGGAAGTTGGCGCATTTGGACCGTGTTGAGCGCCTTCACCACGTGGTCGTGCGCCGCGACCGCCTCATCCGCCGTCAAGTCCAGCCAGTCCCCGAGGTGCAGTTGCGCAAGCCCCTTGGAAACCACCTGCTCCAAGCAGCCGTGCGGGTAGGTGAGCAAGTAGTCCAACCGCTCAGCCAACTTCATGCTCGGCAACCGGCTGATCTGCAGCACGGCCTCGTGGCTCGCCGGAATCCCAAACGGCACCACCTGTTGCTGCCACGCCGTTTCCTCCACCACGGCGCGGACCATCCGCTGCTGCCGCCCGACCGCATGCCGCACCGCCAACTGCTCCGTCTCGGTGCTCTGCAGCCCGCCCGCTGTGGCCTCCACCGTGATGGACGCCGTGCCGACCGCGCGCTTCACCACGCCGTGGAAGTAGGCCGTTTGTTGCCCCTCTTCGCTGAAGTCGAGCGTGGCCGTGGGGGAGTCGAACGCGATGAGGTCGCTTGATTGCAGGCGGATTTGGACCCGGCCCAAATCCGGTTTCATCGCAAACACCGTCACCGGCAACTCCACCGCTTCCTCCGGTGCCAGCTGGCGCGGCGTGGTCAGCTGGACCATCAAATCCTGCTTCACCCGCACGTTCGCCTCGGCGCTGCCCGATGCCCGCGCGGCGTTCGCCCCCACGACCATGACCCGCACATTTCCAATGTAATTCGCGATGGGGATGACGTGCTCAGCCGTCGCCCCGGCTGGCAACGTGAACGGCCCGATGTGCGTGACCACGGACTTGAACCGGTCGGCGTTCTCATCCTGCTCCTTCAGCAAGGCGGCATCCCCGCCGACCGCCAACACCCGCTCCAGTCGCCCCCCGAAGGCGTTCATGACCCACTCGTACATGTCCCACGTCCGGACGCCCAAAGCCTGCCGTTTACTGAAGTGCGCATGCGGATCCGGGGTGCTGAAATTCGTCAGCCCCAGCAACCCTTCATCCACCACCGCCAGGGTGTACTCCATGGGCTTGCCCGACCGCTCGGTGACGCGCAAGGGCAGCGGGGCATTCGGCTTCACGGTCTCGGGCGCCGCGATGGCGATGTCGAGGGTGCGATCGGGATCGACCACCTCGATGGGCGCGATGCCGTAGAGGCGGATGGGCCGGTCGTTGCTGCGTCCGTCATGCGGCTGGACGATGAGCGCGTGGGCGTAAAGGGTGGGCGACATCTCCGCCGTCACGGTGAAGGTGGCGGTGGTCGTGCCGTCTGTGGTGGCCAAAATTTGGTCCGCCACCTGCTCGCGCCCGTTCTCCAAACTCAACAGCAACCGCCCCCCGGCCGCGCTCGGGACCTTCAGCGTCACCTGCTCCCCCACCTCGTAGCGGTCGCGATCCAGCTCGAGGGCCACCACCCCCGGGTGCTCGTCCCCCGAACGGGCCGACCGGTCGCGGCCGTAGTTCCAATCGAAGTAGGCGGATTGGGTCGCTTGGTGCGTGCCCGCCAAATCCTTCACCACCACCAAGATCCGCCCCCAGTCCTCGTCGGCCACCTCCACTTCCACGCTGCCCACCCCGCCTTCCAAGACCAGTTCCTGCGTGGAAAGCAACCGCTTCGAATCCGCGTTCAAATACGTGCTGCGGCCGTTGCGGGCGCTGTACCACCAGTTCCAGTCCACGTGGTAGAGGTCGACCCGCACCCGGCCGGCCACGGGTTCCCCAGCGGCATCCAAGCGCACGAGTCCGATGTCATGGACCTCGTCGGTGTTCAACCAGCCCTGGTCATTTGATTCTGGAAACTGCACGCCCACGTAGGCTGCATGCGGCGAAAGGGGCAGCGCCTTGGCCGCAATGCTGAACCTCCCGCTTGGCTCGTACAACCGCACGTAGCTTTTGAACACCAGCGGCCCCGGCTGTTCGGACAAATCCCCCAACTCCAATTCCACTTGGGCATCGCCCTGGGCGTCCAAGGAACCCTCCGCGAGCACATCATCGCGCAAGGTGACCACGTTGCGCAGGCGGTCGAAGAACTGGTACGCCTGCCACCGCTCTCCGAAGGCCGCAGCGTCGCGGTAGAGGCCGCCTTTTACTTCGTAGCGCAACCCTTGGGCACGGGCGCCGGTCAGCCACTCCCCGTGCAGGAGGGCTTGGGCCACGGTGCCGCGCATTTCGAGGCGTTCGCCGGGGGCAGCGAGTTGCACGTCGAGCCGATTCGGCTGCACGGATTCGACGGGCAAGGCGTGGGTGAACTCCTTCGATCCGACCACGAGCGCGGCGCGGTAAGTGCCGGTGGGGGCGTCGGACGCAACGTCAAAGCCGAAGTTGAACAGGGTTTGGTCCCCCCGCAGCTGCACCTTGCGCTGCACGAGCTGGCCTTCTGGCGAGAACACGTTGAGCACGAGCGGGTGATCGGCGGGCAGCGGGTTCAGGCGGTCGTCGAGGATGGCATCGAGGTGGATGGAATCGCCCGGGTGCCAAATCCCGCGTTCAGCATACAACATCGCCTGCACCCCATCCTCCACGTGTTCCCCGCCCACATCGAAGGCGCTGACGGACAAGCTCGCCCCCCGATCCAACTTCACATAGGCCTTCTGCCGCCCCACGGCTGCGACCGCCATGAAGGGGGTGCCTTCGAGGGCCACTGTAGCCTTGCCTTGGCCGTTGGTGCGGGCTTGGCCCATGGTTTGGCCTTGGTAATTGAGGAAGGTCACCTCCGCGCCGGTGGAAGCAGCGCCCGAGGAGAGGTCGGAGACGTACGCATGCCACGCGTCGCCGCCGCTTTTCACCACCAGGCCCACGTCCGAGATGAGCACGTTCTTCGTCGCCTTCCGCTCGCGCGTGTAGTAGC
Source organism: uncultured Flavobacteriales bacterium (assembly GCA_965657495.1). Lineage (GTDB taxonomy): Bacteria > Bacteroidota > Bacteroidia > Flavobacteriales_D > Sanyastnellaceae > JALQTD01. The sequence continues at coordinate 6,102 of CBFHPD010000010.1, read as the reverse complement.
TGATGTGGCACGGGTTGTCGCGCTCGGAATACCTGTAGCCAGCGACGCGCCAAGGCTCGTTGTAGTGGGAGCCGAACCGATCGGGGTCGGGGGTGTATGGCGCGGGGTCGTCGATGCTCGTGGTGCACGGGTAGAGGCTGTACGAGGGGCGGAAATGGAGTTCGAGGCGGTAGATGGCGCCGGGTTCCCGCTTGATGATTTGGTCCAAATCCAAGCCATAATGCGCCCACTGGCCCTCCGACTCCATCCCCAGTTCGATCCGGCGCTCCGCCACCGGCCGCGACACGGTCCGCAACTTGCTGCTTTCGTCGAGCGCGTTGGACTGAAAGAACTGCACCACGTTGTCCTCGAACACCTGGTACACCCGGACGTCCACGGCCTTCAGGTTGACCGCAGAAATCGGCACCACCGCCTCGCCCGAACCCGCTACGATGTTGCCCGAGGCGGCGAACTTCACGGCCGGCTTCTCCGCCACGAATTCCACCTCCCCCACCACATCCGCCGGCAGCAACTCGCCGCGCACGTTGCGCAGTCCTTGGGCCACCCGAAATTCCACGAGCCCGATGGTGGTTTCTTCCGGAAGCAGGGTCACGAGCGGCCCGTCGATCTCCACGGCCTCCACGTCGAGGCCGCCGAGTTGGAACATCCCGGTCAGCGGCTGGTCTTGGGCGATGGGACTGGAGAAGGTGAGGGTCAGGCGCTGGCTTGGCAGCTGGGATGCGGTTTGGTCCAACAAACGGAAATCGCGGATGGATGGAATCGCGAGCGTGTCCATCGGGGCATCCTGCTGCATCCAGCGCAACACCCGGTGCTCCTCAGTGCGCTCCACCGAATCCACCGTGGCCGTGAACAGGCGCCCCGCCGCATCCGCCTCCCAACGCAGGGGCCGCTCCACCCCCTCAATGCGCATCGCGGCATCCACTTCATCCACCGTCGCCACGTCGGTGGAGCGCAAGGTTAAATAGAGCTTGTTCCACTTGAAATCGGCGTTGCTGTATGGCTCGAGCCGGTAACCGTCGAGGGCGAACACCTGCTCGATGGTCTGGAAACTGAAACCGAGGGTGCGCACGGCGGCGGGCACCTCCCGCAACTTGCCGAGGTGGAAGGTGACGTCGTATTGCTGGCCGGATGCGAGGCCTTCGGGAATGAAAGCCAACGACCGGCTGGACTTCCACACCGTGCGGCCCTTGACCGCCGGCTCGAACGAAAACACCGTTTCTTCCAGGGGCATCCCCGGCACCACGCCGGCTCCCAAATCATCGTTGAGCACCACCACGATTTCGCTCTGCGCCGAGATGATGCCGGAGGTGTACGCCGCGATGTACGCGCTGGCTTCCGCGGGAAGGCCTTTAAAATCTGGGTTGGACGGGCCACATGAGGCTATAAAAAACAGGGCGCCCAACAGGAGGGGCCAAACAGCAAAAACGTTGCGCATACTTGGATTCGTGGCGATTGGAAAGGAAACGGAGTACCGACCAGCGCAAAGCCAACGCACAAGCGCGTTGTTTATTGTTCGGTTCTGCAAACAAAAAACCTCCCGGGCCGCACAACGCAAAAAGGGACCCTGAAATGGGGTCCCTTTTTGAGTGGGTTGGTCGTGTTCAATGTCCGTGGAGCGTGCGCTCCAAGCGGATCAACGCTCGATGCCCTTGTGGCGGCGTTCGCTGCTGACCGTCAGCTTCTTGCGGCCCTTGCGGCGGCGTGAAGCCAACACGTTGCGGCCGTTGGCAGAGGCCATGCGCTTGCGGAAGCCATGCTTGTTGCGGCGTTTCCGTACGGAGGGCTGGAATGTCCTTTTCATATCGAGCGTGTTGAGCCGAACGCGGAGTGGTTTCCGTTTTCGGGAGGGCAAAGATAGTGGAAGTTTTCAGCTTTACCAAAACCCGTTTGTGAATTTCTTTCAGCCCCGCCTTCCGGCCGCAAATTTACCCGCTGCCGGGCGTAATTTCGCACCATGGCACGACACTCCCGGTCCACCGACGACGACGGCAAGAAATTCGAATGGAAGAACTGGTCGCGCGTGAAGCGCATGGGGCGGTACCTCCGGCCGTATGCGTGGGGGTACGCCGTCGGCATCCTCATCATCTCGGTGAGCAGCGTGTTGACCTTGCTCGTGACGCGGATGTGGGGGCAGCTCGGCGGGGTCGGCGTGAGCGGGGAGGCCACCACGGGGCCGGACATGATGGCGGGGCTGCAGATTGACATGGGGGACTTGGAGGCCATCGGATGGGCGATTTTGGCCATCCTCGGCGTGCAAGCGGTGCTCAGTTTCATCCGCGTCTACCTCTTCGCGCACATGACCGAGAACATGATGCTCGCGATGCGCCGGGACGCGTTCCAAGCCGTGGTGAGCCTGCCGATGAGCTACTACGACACGCACAGTGTGGGCGATTTGAACAGCCGCATTTCGTCGGACATCACCGCCGTGCAGGACGTGTTCACGACGACGTTGGCGGAATTGCTGCGCCAAATCATCATCGTCCTCGGCGGGATCGCCGCCCTGCTTTACTTCTCGGTCCACCTCACCTTGCTGATGTTGGGGACGTTGCCGGTGGTGATTTTGGCGGCGATTGGGTTTGGCCGGTTCATCCGCAAGCTGTCGAAGCGGACGCAAGACCAAGTCGCCGCTTCGAATTCCATTGTGCAGGAATCCCTCACCGGCATGGTCAGCGTGAAGAGCTTTGCGGGCGAGGCGCTCGAAATCCTGCGCTACCTCGGGAGCATCCGCGAAATCCGGACGCTCGCGATGCGCGGGGCCATCTGGCGCGGGGCCTTCGCCTCGTTCATCATCCTGTTCATTTTCGGGGCCATCACGTTGGTGATTTTCCGCGGGGCGGATTTGATGGCCGAGGGCGGGCTGGCGTCGGAACACTTCTTCACGTTCTTGCTGATGACAGGGCTGGTGGCCGGTTCCATCGGCGGGCTGGCGGCGCAGTTCAGCGCGCTGCAACGAGGTCTTGGGGCCATCGACACGCTGATGGACCTGCTGCACGAGGAGCGGGAGCCGGTGCGGGCGGCGGCGGAGTTGCCTGCTACGGGCAGCGAAGCCGTGCACCCGGAGGATTTGGAAGGGGCGGCCGCAGCGTGGTTGAAGCCCTCGGCGGTGCCCAAAATGCAGGGCGAAGTGCGTTTTCACAACGTCGCCTTTCACTACCCCAACCGCCCCGACATGCCGGTCCTCAAGGGGCTGGACCTGACCATCGGAGCGGGCCAACAAGTCGCACTGGTCGGGCCTTCCGGCGCAGGCAAATCCACCATCGCCTCCCTCCTGCTGCGCTTCCACGCGCCCACCGCTGGGCAGATCACCGTCGACGGCACGCCGCTCAGCGACTTCCCACTGACCGGTTACCGCATGCGCATCGCCTACGTGCCGCAGGAGGTCATCCTGTTCGGTGGCGACATCCGCTCCAACATCGCTTACGGCATGCCGGGAGCGAGCGATGCCGAGATCGAATCGGCGGCGCGGCAAGCGAACGCGCACGACTTCATCGCCGCGTTCCCCGAAGGTTATGCCACGCTCGTGGGCGACCGCGGGGTGCAACTCAGCGGAGGGCAGCGGCAGCGGATTGCCATCGCGCGGGCCATCTTGCGCGACCCGGACCTGCTCATCCTCGACGAAGCGACGAGCGCGCTCGACACCGCCTCGGAGACGGAGGTGCAGGTGGCACTCGAGCGGCTCATGGCCGGACGTTCCAGCCTCGTCATTGCCCACCGCCTGTCCACCATTCGCAACGCCGACCGCATCGCCGTGTTGAGCGATGGGCGGGTGGCGGAAGAGGGAACGCACGAGGAGCTGATGGCGGCCGAGGGCCTGTACCGGAATTTGGTCCAAAACCAGCAACTGCTCAAGGGAAACTGACCCGGGAGAATGTGCTAACTTGCGGGGAACATTCGCATTCTACCCCGTAAATCGCACCGCATGAAACGCGCCCTGATCACCGGAATCACCGGGCAGGACGGCTCCTATTTGGCCGAACTCTTGCTTGAAAAAGGCTACGAAGTACACGGCATCAAGCGCCGCGCCTCGCAGTTCAACACCGACCGGATCGACCACATTTACCAAGACCTGCACACAGCAGGTGCGCGGTTCCGCCTGCACTACGGGGACCTCACCGACTCGACGAACCTGATCCGCATCATCCAGGAAGTGAAGCCGGATGAGATTTACAACCTCGCAGCGATGAGCCACGTGAAGGTCAGCTTCGATACGCCGGAATACACCGCCAATGCGGACGGCATCGGCACCCTGCGCATCCTCGAGGCCATCCGCATTTTAGGCATGGAGCAGGACGTGCGGTTTTACCAAGCTTCCACCTCGGAGCTCTACGGGCTCGTGCAGGAAGTGCCGCAGTCGGAGACCACGCCGTTTTATCCGCGGAGCCCTTACGGGGTCGCGAAGCTGTACGGGTTTTGGATTGTGAAGAACTACCGCGAGTCCTACGGCATGCACGCGTCGAACGGCATCCTGTTCAACCACGAGAGCCCGCGCCGCGGCGAGACCTTTGTGACGCGCAAGATCACCCGGGCGGCGGCGGCGATTCACCTCGGGCTGCAGGACCGGTTGTACCTCGGGAACCTCGATGCCCAGCGCGACTGGGGACATGCCCGCGATTACGCAGAGGGCATGTGGCGGATGCTGCAACAGGAGGAGCCGGACGACTACGTGCTGGCGACCGGGCGGACGGTGGCCATCCGGGAGTTCGTGAACCTGGCGTTTGCCGAGGTGGGCGTGCACCTGGAGTGGCGCGGCAGCGGCGTGGAGGAAACAGGCGTGTGCTCGGCCACGGGGCGGACGCTGGTGGCGGTGGATCCGCGCTATTTCCGACCGGCGGAAGTGGATTTGCTCGTGGGCGATGCTGCTAAAGCCAAACGCGTGCTCGGCTGGGAGGCCACCACCACCTTGGAGGAGATGTGCGCGGAGATGGTGGCCTCGGATTTGGACCTCTTCAAACGCAACGAACTGCTCAAGGCGAGCGGCCACACCACGTTTATTCCACAAGAATGAAAGGTTACGCAAAAGGACTGCACCAATACCGCGCGGCGCTCAAGGAAGTGGATGCGGCGCGGGCGGCTTGGCCGGAAATCCGAAGCCTCATTGAAAAGACGCTCAACGCCATCGGCTCTGCGGAGCAGCTGGCATGGGAAGTGCAAGTGAACGATGTGTTCACCCACCGGGAATCCGTCATCGCCAACCTCGGCCGGCGGCCATCGCCCTTCCAATACAACCCGAATTCCCCGCTCAACCAGGTCATGAAAAACGACGACACCTTGCACAAGGAGTTTGGGGCGCTCGTGTTTTCGCAGATGACCAATGGGCGGGTGGCCGCTTGGGCGCAGTTCCCGCAGTGCGAGCAGTTCGCAAGCGACACCGACGAGGCTACGCGCGTCCTGGGCATCGGTGGAGCGGAAGACTGGGATCAAGCCCGCATCGAGCGGGTGGTGGGTGCCTTCTTCGAAGCGTTGGCGCACTGGGAACTCGATACGCAAGCCACCGACTCCCCCGCTCCCGTGGGGTTCCAAATCGCGCGCTCAGACGCGCAGCCGACCAACAGCGCTGAAGAATCTGATTAACGGTTAATTATAATCTTTCATTAGTGTAATATCTATTTTTGTCGTACCTTTTAGGTATGGCGAAGTGGGTATTCATTGTTCTGTGCGCTTGGGCGAGCACGGCTTGGGCACAAGGGGATCTGGCCGCTGTGGGAGAGGGATTGGTGGAAGTGGAGGAGGAATTGGTGTTTGGGCCGTTGATCGTGCCAGACGGCGTGGCGGAACGCGACCGGATGCCCTACCCCGAGAGCCCATTTGACTGGGGCGTGACTGCCGTGGGACCGATGGAGTCCGAGGCGTGCGCGTACGCCTGTGGGGTCTTGAACGGAAAGGTCATCCTGCCGTTTGAAATGCAGGTGGCGGCGCGGGCTGTGCAGCGGCACCTCGTGCGGATGGGGTACCGGTCCGAGGCGATTTGGGTGGAGACCGGCAAGGGGTTTCAGGCGAGGCCGTTGCCCTTCGACCCGGAGGACAGGCCGCTCAAGCTCAAGCGCACGCTGTTTCAGCCGATGTGCCTGTGCACCGGGGTGATCATCGGGCACTGAGCTCCGT
>CBFHPD010000009.1:0-2136 GCA_965657495.1 uncultured Flavobacteriales bacterium | reverse complement strand
CATCAACAAGCCCGGCCTCGGTGACCGCGGCGGTGAACTCGACGGCGACGACAGCCCCACGGTAACCGCCAACGGCCAGCCGTTCGCCATCCCGACCGTCACCAACTGGACCATCATGGGACAGGGCGCCTCAGCCAACAAGCAAGGCCTCCTCTTCCGCGCCGGCACCGGTGGACACGTCTCCAACGTGGTCATCGTCGGTTTCGGTGAAGGCATCGAGCTGGAGGACGTGCAGTCGCCTTCAGACGCCTTCGATAAGTGGGCCGCTGGCGACCTCACCCTCGCCAACTTCCGCATGCAAGACGTCAATGAACTCATCGACTACGACGGTGTGGCCGTGGCAGACGGTGACGCGCAACTCGACAACTATGCAGCTGCCCAAAACATGACCCTCGCCAACGTTGGCGTCGACAACACCTGGTCCACCAACGCTTCCGGAACCGACTTCACCGACGCGTTCAACCCCGTGCCAACTTCCAACGTCGACGCCTCAGGCATGTACCCTTACATGGGCGCATTCGATGCGGACGGTGAAAACTGGCTCGGAGGATGGTCGTACCTCGACCAAAGCGGAGCAGCCGTGACCGGCTTGCCCAACGAAGGCGAAGGCAACAACGGCGGTAACGACTCCGCTTGCGACTGCCCGGACCTTGCGGACCGCACCGAAGTCATCATCTCCGATGCCGGACAAGGCACTGGAACGACCACTTGGACCTGCAACAACACCTACCTCCTCGACGGCTACGTCTTCGTCAACGACGGTCAGGCCCTCACCATCGAGCCCGGAACCGTCATCAAAGGCATGGCCGGTGCAGGGGCCGACGCGGCTGCCCTCATCGTGGCACGCGGAGGACAGATCTTCGCAGAAGGCACCGCCGACTGCCCCATCACCTTCACGCACCAAGCCGACCCGCTCGACGGATCCGTCGCCTACGACCTCGCAGGCCAGTGGGGTGGTGTCATCATCCTCGGTGCGGCTCCTACGAACTTGCCCACGGGTGAAGGCCAAATCGAAGGCGTCCCCGCAGACAACGACCGCGCTGCCTACGGCGGCACGAACGCCTCCGACAACTCCGGGGTCCTCTCCTACGTGAGCATCCGCCACGGCGGCACCACCCTGGCCGCTGCCAACGAAATCAACGGCCTCACCCTCGGGGGTGTCGGTTCGGGCACCACCATCCACCACGTGGAGGTCGTTGCCAACGAGGACGACGGCATCGAGTTCTTCGGTGGAACCGTTGAAATCAACTACGCGGCCGTGGCCTTTGCCGGCGACGACAGCTTCGACTGGGACCAAGGCTTCTCCGGCGGTGGACACCACTGGTTCAGCATCAACAAGCCCGGCCTCGGTGACCGCGGCGGTGAACTCGACGGCGACGACAGCCCCACGGTAACCGCCAACGGCCAGCCGTTCGCCATCCCGACCGTCACCAACTGGACCATCATGGGACAGGGCGCCTCAGCCAACAAGCAAGGCCTCCTCTTCCGCGCCGGCACCGGTGGACACGTCTCCAACGTGGTCATCGTCGGTTTCGGTGAAGGCATCGAGCTGGAGGACGTGCAGTCGCCTTCAGACGCCTTCGATAAGTGGGCCGCTGGCGACCTCACCCTCGCCAACTTCCGCATGCAAGACGTCAATGAACTCATCGACTACGACGGTGTGGCCGTGGCAGACGGTGACGCGCAACTCGACAACTATGCAGCTGCCCAAAACATGACCCTCGCCAACGTTGGCGTCGACAACACCTGGTCCACCAACGCTTCCGGAACCGACTTCACCGACGCGTTCAACCCCGTGCCAACTTCCAACGTCGACGCCTCAGGCATGTACCCTTACATGGGCGCATTCGATGCGGACGGTGAAAACTGGCTCGGAGGATGGTCGTACCTCGACCAAAGCGGAGCAGCCGTGACCGGCTTGCCCAACGAAGGCGAAGGCAACAACGGCGGTAACGACTCCGCTTGCGACTGCCCGGACCTTGCGGACCGCACCGAAGTCATCATCTCCGATGCCGGCGCCGGCACCGGAACCACCACCTGGACCTGCAACAACACCTACCTCCTCGACGGCTACGTCTTCGTCAACGACGGTCAGGCCCTCACCATCGAGCCCGGAACCGTCATCAAAGGCCTGGC
>CBFHPD010000008.1:0-2173 GCA_965657495.1 uncultured Flavobacteriales bacterium | reverse complement strand
CGGCCGGGGCGGCGGCCGCTGCGCTCGTGGTGTCGATGGCCGCGAAGGTCGCGGCGATGTCGGGGTGCCGTGCAAACCGGGCGAGCGCAGTGTACGTCGTGTCCATGGTGGCGGGCCCGATTTGCAGCAGGTCCTCCACGTAGATGGCGGTGAAGCCTCCCCACGCCGCGCGCAGGGCGTCCCACGCCGCATCGTCGGGCACCAGCGGCACGTCCTGCAAGGCCGCCACCGGGGCCACCGCGTCGATGACCGTGAAGTCCAGCGCCACGTCCTCCGGGTCCACCCCCCATGGGTCGCCCGGAATCCGCATGAAATAAAGGGCTGTGGCGATTAGGGCGAGGAAGGCGGTGAAGAGGAAGCCGCGCTGGGTTTTGGACCACCGGCTTGTTCGTAACGGCGTGGAATCGGCGTGCATCGCTTCGTTGTGTGCGTTAGTTTTGAGGCAACAGATGGCGCAAAGATGACACAGAAACGACGATTGATGGGGGCTTGTTGTGCCGCGATGGCGTGGGCTTCCGCCTGGGCCCAAAACGATGTCCACCTCGGCCTCGCGCTCGCTCCCAATGTGAGCCACGGCATCTCCCGCGACTATTCGCATGAACCGGTCGAGGCGCACGTGCACTTCGGTTACCAGTTCATTTTCGATTGGAAATTCACCGACACCTACGCCATCGGTTCGGGGGTGAACGTGTTCCACGCGGGCGGCGTCATCGAGCATTACGTGGCTTCGGACACGGCCCAAGTGGGTTATGTGAAATGGGGCGTGCGCAACCAGTACGTGGAGGTGCCGCTCACCTTCAAGATGCGGACGAAGGAGATCGGGTACACCACTTATTACGGGCAGTTCGGAGTGGGGTTGGGGTTGAATGTTCGGGCGGAGGTGGACGAGCGGACTGCTCCGGCTTGGGACCGCGAGGCGGTGGATGCGCCGTGGGAGTCCGTGGTGCTGGAGCTCGGGGACGCCGATCCGTTGCGCAAGAACTTCGAGGCCCAGACCCGGCTGTTTCGGCCGGCGCTCATCGTGGGGCTGGGGGCGGAGCGGTCGCTGCTGGGCAAGACCGCGGTGTGCATGGGGCTGAGTTACAATTTGGCCTTGGCGAACCAGTTCAGTGGGCTGGAAATCGTTCGGACCAACACCTCAGGATTGCCCGTGGATGCGAGCGGTGCGTACATCGGCGACGAGGTCACCGAGCCGGAAGTGTTGAACATGAAGGGCAAGACGGGTTTCCTGCAGCTCTCCCTGGGACTGATGTTCTGATGGCAGCGGCATTCAACGCCCCAGCGGTGGCCGACCACATCGTGGCGTGGTTGCGGTCGTATGCGGAACAGGCCGGTGTTTTAGGCTTCGTGGTGGGGATTTCCGGCGGCATCGATTCGGCGGTGACTTCGACGCTCTGCGCCTTGACGGGGCTTCCGGTGACCGGGGTGGAGATGCCGATCCACCAAGCGGCGTCTCAAGTCACGCGGGCCCAGGAGCACTTGGCGCATTTGGCGGGCTTGCATCCGCAGTTCACCCGCGAGCGGGTGGAGTTGACCGGCGTATTCGACGCGCTGGTAACCGCCGTGCCCGCCCACGCCGATGAGAACACGCGGTTTTTGGCGTTGGCGAATGCCCGGGCGCGCTTGCGGATGACCACGTTGTACACGCTGGCGCAAGAGCGGCGTGCGCTCGTGGCGGGAACAGGGAACAAGGTGGAGGATTTCGGCGTCGGGTTTTACACGAAGTACGGCGACGGCGGCGTGGACCTGAGTCCGATCGCGGATTTGGTGAAGACCGAGGTATTCGCGCTGGGCGCGCATTTGGGTGTGCCGGCGTCCATTCAGCAGGCAGCGCCGACGGACGGTTTGTGGGGCGATGACCGCACGGATGAGGACCAAATAGGAGCGACCTACCCCGAACTCGAAGCCGCCATGGCCTTCACCGGCGACCCCGCCACCCTCACGGGCCGGTCCGCCGAGGTCTATGCCATTTATTCCCGCCTCCACCGTGCGAACCGGCACAAGATGGATCCCATCCCGGTGTGCCACATCCCCGCTTCTGTGCGCGAAGCGCTCTGATTCGTTTCGAACACGTAACTTGCCGTGAATCAATCCATTTTTCACGGCATGAGGATCGCCATTGTTGGAGCATCTGCGGGCGTCGGCCGCCAAGCCGTCCACCGCGCATTGAGCA
>CBFHPD010000007.1:0-4630 GCA_965657495.1 uncultured Flavobacteriales bacterium | reverse complement strand
AATCTTGGACAATTCTCATCGTCCCACGTGGGGACCTCTACCTCCGGATCCAGTCCGTTAGCTGCCAACAGAAGTCCATAACCTTCGAGCATTTTTTGACAATCGGCCTGCTCCAAGCCTTGAACATAGATGCTTCTTCCCTCATGAGCCCAACGCTCTGGGTTCGCTGGCTTGATGGCAAGGAATGCATCAAGCTTTCGGTCAATGCCATCGGCAAAGGCCCAACTCGCAACTGCCTGGAACAAGGCACATGACAGCAAAAGCAACTTCCCAACACTCATGTTGCAAAGATGCAAAAGCACGCGCATCACGCGCTTCCACCATAACGGTCACGAATGAAATTACACGTGACTTCATATCATGAAACCTGCCAATTCACATATTTCACCTTCAAGCAATCGAATCTCAAAACAAGCACAGACTACATTTATTCCTTCTCTCAGAAACGATAAACAATCGTTCATCGAAGATTTTGACTATTTAATCTACAATGCCCCATTCACCACACACTTCAGAGCGTCGTAACAGCACGTTCGTCCAAGGCGCTTGGCGGATCTCGGTTGCCTTGACCGCCCTTCTCCTTACATGGAGCCAAGCGTCAAGCCAGGTCACCCCGCTGTGTGCCACCCCCACCGAAGTCCACTTTGAATGCGACTACAATGAGATGCTCGATGTTATTCACCTGTACGAGGACACCTTGAGTTCCCTCCTTGAAGAGACGATTTCAGAAAAGTATTGGCTCATTGACACGCTTGAAAACGGCCGGATTTGGTTTACCTACAACTGCGATACCCTGTATGCAGAAACATTGGAGTTGATGGCGCGAATCGAGGCGGCCCGTGTACCTCCGGGAAGTTATGACCCTTGCAGTAACTTCTTGAACGTCGTTTACTATGGAACAGGCATTCGGTGTTTGGGAGGAGCCACTGGAGGGCGTGACTATTTGGACAATTGCTGGTTTGCCACGAACCTTCAAACCATTCAATTCGCAAACGGCGACACCATTGAAGACGCTGCCGGTGCAGCTGAGTGGCTCGCTGCTGATGGACCCGCTCGAGCACTGTATGAGGACGACACGGAGGTTTTGGACGCTTTCGGATTGCACTACAACCCATACGCCATTTTGGATCCACGCCGCCTTTGCCCTCCCGGGTGGGCCCTACCGGATTCGACGGAAGTGGACAACCTCCAAACGTGGGCGAGCGAATCGAATCGGTTAGCTCATGCACAACGTCGGGCTTCCGACGACGCAGAATGGGCCCCGTTTGAATCGGTCCACATGGGTGATGGCGTCTATGAAAACCAACCCACTACTCAGTTTTATGCCCTTCAGTTCGAAAACGCCAGCGTGCAAGATTCGCTCCCGTATTTTGGAAACAATTCCAGCTTCAACAGTGCCAACCCGCAAGACCGACTGCTAGGTGCAAATGAGGCCCATGGCCTGACGGTTCGCTGTCGCCGCATGGTAGAATCAGAGATTGAGGCAGACCCCGATTACCTCGCTTGGGCAGCAACTCCCCAAGCAGCCACCATTTCAGGTCCAGCATCTTATTGGGCCCAAATGCCTCACGTGCACACCTTAGTGTACGAGGGGGACTCCCTCCTTCGCGGACAGGTGTTTTACACAGGCCCCGGCGCGGTCAAGTCGGCGGGATTCAAGTGGGGGAGCAATGCCCTATTGTCCGGCGCTGACTCGGTCGTTTCGGAAACGAACGACTATCCACCGGCAGAATGGGGGGAGGACAACCAGCTCGAAGTAATCGATAGCATATTCGTGGAGCTGGTCAATGATTTGGTGCCAAATGAAACGTACTATTATGCCGCTTGGGCGGAAAACAACTTCGGCTACTCCTACGGCGACACCTTGAGCTTCACATTCGAATTGCCTCCGTTTGCATGCGGAATCGCCACGGTCAACTTCGATGGTCATAACTATGGAACGACGCTCATAGGCGAACAGTGTTGGTTCTCCGAAAACTTGCAATCCACCATTTACGCCGATGGCACGGCCATACCTGAGGTAACCGACGGAACGGAATGGCAAAACGCAACCACTGGCGCTCGCTGTGCCATGAACAACGATGCGACGACGGTGGCCACCAAGGGCTACCTCTACAACCAGCATGCTGTCCTCGACGAACGCCACCTGTGTCCCACGGGATGGCATGTGCCCACCGATGACGAGTGGAAAGACTTGGAGCGTCACCTCGGTGTGCCTGAGGCCGAATTGGACAACTCGGAATTTGGCAGCAATTGGCGCGGAACAGATGAGGACTTGGACCTCAAATCCGAATCGCCTGCATGGGATGGCAATAACTCAACAGGATATAACGCTTTGCCGTTGGGCAACCGCGGGTTTGTCGGGAGCTTCTACAATGCGAACTCTTACCACATGACCTGGACGAGCACGCCGCAGATCTACCGTGCCTTGACCTGGGGCACCAATGGCATTCAGCGGTCCCTGAACGACGAGCGGATGGGCGCAAGCATTCGGTGCATCCTTGGTTCCGGCGCAACCGCTCCGCAAGTGTCCACGGGGGCCGCTACGGACATCGACCTGACCACCGCTTCGCTGAATGGTGAACTGACCGCTGAAGGCGACAGCGCTGTGACGGCTACAGGCTTCATTTACAGCGCTAACCCAGACCTCAGCGGCGGCACGGAAGTGGCAGGAAGCGCACTGAGTGGTAGCTTTTCGGGCGCCACCTCCTCGCTTGAACCTGCCACCACTTACTATTTCTCTGCCTTTGCAACCAGCGCTGTGGGCACGACTTACGGGGATACGCTGAGCTTTACAACGTTGACTCCACCCGCTTTGGTCGAAACGGCCGACGCCACCGGCGTGACGGATGCAAGCGCAGGGATTTCGGGCTCGTTGAATGGTGATGTGGTGACCGGAGATGTCACGGAATCGGGATTTATTTGGTCCACCTTTGCAAGCTTGAGCGGTGGAGAAGAGGTGACTGGCACCCTCGTCGATGGCGTGCTAACCGCCTCAATTGATGGACTGGAAGAAGGCACGAATTACTACTACGTTGCATTTGTGACCGATGACAACGGACGGAGCTATGGCGACACCTTGGTGTTCCGGACGTCATTGCGCTGCTCCGACGAGACTTTGTCTGCATGTGGCACGGAGACAATTGTTTACCAGGATTACGAGTACAATTTGTTTGGCGTAGGTGACCAATGCTGGTTCCGCGAAAACCTCCGGTCCGATAACTACACGGACGGAACCCCGATCCTGCGCGGTCACTGGATGGCACAGTTTGGAGAACCATACGCGGATGAAGGCGTGGTGAGCTACTATGGCGAAGGGTATTCCGAATTGGATGTGGCCCTAGAATCCTATGGAGGAGCAGAAGGCGTGATCGATCGGTTTGGCTACATCTACAATGTGTATGCTACCCAAAACCCGAAGGGCCTTTGCCCAACAGGTTGGCACATCTCCACCTTAGAGGATGTGGCTGTTCTTGAAGGACTCTTGCCGAAGTATGAAGGCACGTATCAAACCGATTGGGCTTCTGTGGTCAATGAGACCATCGAAGGGCAAGTGCCCCCTTGTTTTCACCTCGATCAGGCTCCCTATTTTAATCCGGGCGATTACCATTTCAATGACATCTACATCATGGGCAACACCAACTCTTCTATTCTGCTGATGGGCGACATCACCCCTCCGCCGTATGAAGGGATTGCCATGTCTTTTTACAACCATGGAACTGGAGCTTGGATGGATCGATTGGAGATGGGGGCGCCCGTCCGATGTGTCAAAGGGGAAAACACCATTCCCGAAGTCTTTGTCTGTGGCCCCTCTACGGTCAATTACAACGGCCATGATTATTCGACGTTCACCAACTGGGACGGCCAATGTTGGTTCCAGGAAGACCTCAAAACGGAACTGTACACCAACGGCGACACCATTGCCGGTAATCTGAGCGAAGCTGAATGGTTGGCCACAGAAGAAGGTGCGCAGGCGGTCTACAACGATGACGAAACCCACTTGGAAACTTACGGCCGTCTATACAACCACAACGCCATCCAAGATGAGCGCGGCGTTTGCCCTACGGACTGGCGGGTTTCGACCTCTGCAGATTGGGACGACGTATTCGCCATTTTCGGTGGCACCACCAATGTTGGATTTACGCTGAAATCACCTGACGGATGGAATGGAGGCGGCTCACAAATCCTGTTCCACGGATTGCCCGGAGGGCTTCGATCAGGTGAAGCCTCTGTGGGATACCAAGGTTCTGGTCAATTTGCTTTGTGGTGGGCCAACCAAGCAACGCCTAAAGCATACCTCGCTTCTTCCTTCAGCATGGACATGTCTGAACCGATCTGGGGAGGACTGGAGGCTGCCGGATTCTCGGTCCGTTGCGTCAAAGAAGCTTCGGCACCTGTGGTTGAAACCCGACAGGCGACCTTGGTCACGAATCTATCAGCCGACATCAATGGATATGTGAATTATATGGAGGGCGATGAAGCATTGACTGAAATTGGCTTCCTTGTGAGCGAAGATTCGCTGCTGAGCGATGCCACAGAATACACAGCATTAGGCGGTTGGTTGCAAGGACCGGACGGTTCAACTTACGCGGGTTCCATCAGGACAGAGCTTAACAATCTGCCACGCGGA
>CBFHPD010000006.1:0-7827 GCA_965657495.1 uncultured Flavobacteriales bacterium | reverse complement strand
TCTACCTCGCCCGCAAGGCGCACCCCGGCGCCACCGAGGCCCTCGACGAAGTCCGGCGCCTCCTCCTGCGGCTCGACCCCGACGCCGCACGCGCCGCCCTCGACGCGTTGTAAATCGTTTGCGCCTAAATTGTTGCTCCAATCAACGACCATGCGCCTCGTCAACCTCCTTCTGCTCCTCGCCCTCACCGCCCACGCCGCCGCCCAATGCACCGACTGCACGCCGGACCCCGGGTGCACATCGTCGGATGGCTTTCCTGCGATTTGTCCCGAGCTGTTGCCGGATGGCCAAACCGGCGCGAACTACGAGGAAGTCATCACCTTTTTCTTGCCTGCGCAGGTGACCGATCCCGGCTCAGGAGCGGTGGCGGACCTCGAATCGGTGACCATCACGGCCATCACAGGACTGCCCCTAGGGCTGGAAGTCCAGCTCAGCGACCCGGATGGCACCTACGAACCACAAGCTGGCCAAACCTCCGGGTGCGCCACCCTGTGCGGCGTGCCCGCTTGGCCCGGGGACTTCGTTTTGTCCATCAGCATCTCGGCGGTGGCGAGCCTCTTCGGCTTTGAGCAAATCGTCACCGATTCGTTCACCTACGACCTGCACATCGAAGCGGGCCCGGGCGGCACCGGCACCTTCACGGTCTCCCAAACCTCGGGCTGCGACAGCCTGACGGTCGACCTCGCCGCCACGGTCAGCGGCGGCCCCGGCCAAACCACGTCCTACGCTTGGACCGTCAGCAACGGCGCCCTGAGCGAGGCCGAGGCCTGGTCCACCACCTTCGGCACCCCCGACACCTACACCATCGCCCTCGAAACCACCATCAGCGAGCCCGTGCTGACCGGCCTCAACGTGACCTCCACCGGCGCCGCCGGCCTCGACGACTTCTTCACGGCGCCCGACCTGTACTTCATCCTGACCGACGGGGCGGGCAACGCCGTGTACACGTCCCCGCCGGTCACCGACACGAGCACGCCCACGTGGAACGCGCTGTCCATCCCGCTGACGAACCCACCTTACACGCTCGCGTTTTGGGACGAGGACACCTTTGGCGGTGACGACAACATGGGATCGGGCAGCCTGAACGTTGAAGGCCCCGGAGCCGTGGCAATCAATGCCGCACCCACCTATGGCACGGCCACCGTGGCCTTGAACGCGGTGCTGCAGCTCACGGACAGCATCGAGGTGAACGTCGCGGCACCGCCGGTGTTGCCGCCGCCCGTCGCCACGCCCGAAGCGGTCTTTGCGCCCGTCGACATCATGGTGCAGTTCGCCTGGACGTGGGGCGACAGCACGTGGGTGGCGGGGCCGGACAGCACGTTTTTTCCGCCGGCGAACGGCTGGGTGAGCTACGCGGCGACGAATGCGAGCGGGTGCACGGCGGTTTCGGATTCCGTGCTGTTTTGCGGGTTGACGCCGGCCGTGGGGCTGGCGTTGCTGGAGGAGGCCGGGGAGCCGCAGTCGCTCGTGGCGAACGAGGCGCTGACCGCGTTCCTGTGGACGACGCCGGAGGGACCGCAGGCGGACACGACGGATCTGCCGGTCCTGTTCCCGGCCGTGAGCGGGTGGTATGCAGCGGCGGCGTGGGACGGTTTCGGCTGTGCGGCGGACCCGGATTCGCTGCTCGTGTGCTGGCCGGTGGAAGCTCCGGAAATTGTGCAGGAGGCGGACGGGGATTTGGCCTGTACGCCGGGATTTTTCAGCTACAGCTGGTTCCAAGACCAAATCCCGGTCGACGCATCCACCTCCACCCTGCCCGCCCCCGGTCCCGGCAGCTACACGGTCGCCGTCACCGACCACCCCGACTGCCCGGCCGCCACCAGCGCCGCCTGGACCTACGTCGGCGTGGAAACGCCCGACCGCGCGCCCGCCTTCCGCGTGTTCCCCAACCCGTTCACGGACGCCCTCACCATCGAACCCGCCCTGACCGGCCCGTGGCAAGCCACCCTCTACGACGCATCCGGCCGAAAAGTCACCGAATCCCTTCATCAATTGCCGCCGCTCCCCTTCGGCACATACCACCTGGTCATCTCCTCGCCTGGTCACGCAGCGGAAGTCCACCATTTATTGAAATCACCCTCAGAATAGCACCAATTCAAACCGTCGTCAAGAAGACGACTGAGCGTGTATAATAACCGACTTACGGAGATAATTAGGTGTTTTTGCCTTATCTTACCTCGTTAAAATCGCCCAACAAGATGATGCTCAAGCCGCTTTTCACCAGCCTCCTGCTTTCAGGAACCTTGGGCATTGTACATGCTCAGTTGATCGTAGAAAATGACCTGAACCCCATCGACTTGGTGTCCATGCTCGACCTGCCCAGCGATGTGGTCGTTTTCAATGTGAGTTTCAGCGGGGACACCAACCAGGTTGGGTTATTCAACGCAGAAATGTCGAACATTCCGATTCACCATGGGGTGGTCCTGGGAACGGGAAATGTACAGGGAACCATTGGTCCCAATGACAGCCCAAGCGCTACAACAGGAGGCGGGAATTTGGATGCGGCGGACGCTGACTTGGCCCTGTTGTCTGGAATGGTAACGAACGATGCCGCGGTCCTCGAATTCGATTTCTTTGCACAAGAAAGCGCATCGTTTGACCTTGCTTTTGTGTTCGGCAGTGAGGAGTACAACGAGTATGTGTGTTCAACAGTGAACGATGCAGTAGGTGTCTTCTTGAGCGGCCCTGGAATTGACGGACCTTTCGAAAATGGCGCGGTCAATTTAGCTACCGTACCCGGAACGGAAACCCCGGTATCCATCAACACCATCAATTTAGGAATCCCGGGAACTTCGGGAAATGCGATGAACTGCGATGCACTCGATAGTTTGTGGCAAATGAATGCGGCGTATTTCTACAACAATGACGTCGTTCCGTGTCCTGGCGAAACACAGCTCGACGGCTTCACCGTGCCCTTGACCATCAGCGTGAACGTGGATCCAGGGTTCATCTACCATTTGAAAATCGCGATCGCCGACGGAGGGGACACTGCGTATGACAGCGCACTTTTCCTAGAAGGAGGGAATTGGGAAGGCTGCACAAATAACCAAGCCATCAATTATGATCCATTCGCGACTACGGAGGATGGTTCATGCACATTCGCAGAAGTGCTTTGCGAAGAAATGGGCGCTGTGAACTTTGGCAATCCGGGCGCATGTTGCTTTTCCGATAGCGAGGTGGACATTCCGGAAATTCAAGGCGCTTGGCGCATCGGACTGGACTATGGCAGCATTCAAGTTGGGCCAAATCCGCAGAACGGTGATTGGTTCACAACCGCAGCAGTTGGACCGCAATTGGACGATGTTTGGACCTTTTTCCCGAACGGCGCACTCGTTTACAACACGAACGGAGAAGTCATGGATCCAGCAAATGGATACAACGGAACGCCGCTCACATTTCCGCTTTTAGGGTATTCGATTGATGAGGGAGCCGGAGCGTTTGGCTTGGGCAAGTTGACCCTGAGCAATCCGCAAGGCACCATTTGTCCCTTCATGGGAACGTGGGATTCGGGGCCGAGCTACGACATCCTGACCTTATCGGCAGACACGTTGCGCTTGGTTTCTCCCATCATGGACATTCCAACCTGCGCACCTGCTGCTGACGGTGGGTACTTCACTGTCACCTTCATTCGCACCACCCCATCTCCTACGGACGAAGACCTGTGTATTTGGGGATGCACCGACCCCAGTGCGCCCAACTTCGAGCCGCAAGCCGTTTTCGACAACGGAAATTGCCAACAATTGGGATGCACGTACCCCGAAGCATCAAATTTCGATGAAGGCGCCACAGACGATGATGGCAGCTGCACCTTCATGGGGTGCACGGATGCTGCTGCATGCAACTTCAATCCCTTGGCGAATCAGGATGATGGTTCGTGTATCGATTGCAACGAGGATGCCGCCTGCCTTGCAGACCTCGACTCCAATGGACTGGTGGCCGTTTCGGATTTGTTGATTTTGCTCGGTGCGTTTGGCGAAGAATGCGCCTTACCCGAGGCGAATTGGACCTGTGGCGATCCGTTGACTTACCAAGGGCATGACTATGCCACCGCGATGATTGCGGGCACTTGTTGGTTTCAAGAAAACTTGAGGTCCACCGCCTACGGTAACGGTAATCCCGTGCCCACTGCACTGGATGACGCTGCGTGGTCGGCCACCACGGAAGGAGCGACGGCTGTGTATGGCGAAGGCTTGAGCACTTGCTTTGACCAATCCCTCTTCGAAAATGCCTGCGACGAGGCGGTCTCGCTTGATCTGTTTGGGCGGCTTTACAACGGATACGCGGTCCTCGATCCGCGCGGTTTATGTCCTTCGGGGTGGTCTGTTCCGAGCGGAACAACCTGGAACGAATTGTTCGATGCATTCGGTGGTTCAGATTTGGCAGGCCTTGCACTCAAAGCCGAAGGCGGCTGGGCCCCGCAATGGGCTGGGAACAACAACAGCGGCTTCAGCGGTTTACCAAATGGCTACCGCATGATCGATGGCAGTTTCGTTGACGTTGGAGGCAACGGCGTTTGGTGGAGCACACAATGGACAAATTCCGGCGCCTACAGCGCGTTGCTCTGGGCCGGAAACGACATCACTTGGTCTGATTCAATGATGGCGTTTGGCTTTTCCGTTCGTTGCGTCCAAGAAGCGGAATGAGGGCCACAACAGTGTTCGGGCATGGATGAACCAAATGGACGTGCTCAGCGCTTGGCTCACACGTCCTGGAGGCCATCAATGCGCAATTGAAGCCGCATGGAAACACTGAGCCATTGGGCGCTGTTCGCGTCGTCCTTCCTTTCGGCCACCGTCCTGCCCTTCAGCTCAGAAGCGGTCCTTACAGCGGCGTTGCTGGGCGGCGGAGACCCGATGCTGTGCCTGCTCCTGGCCACGTTGGGCAACACGCTGGGCGGGATGACCGGGTACCTGCTCGGGCGCTGGGGGCGGCGAGCGCTCTACGCGCCTCGTGCCGGGTTGAGCCTCGGACGCCAGCAGCGCTGGGTGGCTCGGATTGAGCGCCGAGGAGCGGTGGCTGCGCTCGGCTGCTGGCTGCCCGTTTTTGGTGACTTCATCGCCGTCGCCTTAGGGGCCATGAAGACCAAATGGCTGCCCACCTTGGGCTGGATGGCCCTCGGCAAATGCGCCCGCTACGCCGTCATCATCGGCGCAGTTGGACCTTGACCGGCGCATCCTTGTGATTCTCAATCATTCCAAATAACTTTCCACCTGGCAATGATCCCGTTTCGATTCCAACCCCTGAACGAATCTCCCCATGGGTCATCGCTTGCTCTTCCCCGCCCTGCTCCTCGTTGTGATCATCGCTTGGGCCGCTGGAACCCCTGCACCTGAATTCCCACCCGCCACTACTGCGGCCATCGATGCCGGGGACACGGCTTGGATGCTCGTAGCCAGTGCCTTCGTCCTGCTGATGACGCCGGGATTGGCCTTCTTTTACGGTGGGCTCGTGCACAGGAAGCACATCATTTCCACGATGTTGCAGAGTTTTGTGGCGTTGGGCGTGGTGACGGTGGTGTGGGTGCTGGTCGGATTCAGCCTCTGTTTTGGGGACAGCTTGGGTGGCATCGTGGGAAATCCGCTGACGCATTTGGCGTTCCGCGGAGTG
Source organism: uncultured Flavobacteriales bacterium (assembly GCA_965657495.1). Classification (GTDB taxonomy): domain Bacteria; phylum Bacteroidota; class Bacteroidia; order Flavobacteriales_D; family Sanyastnellaceae; genus JALQTD01. The sequence goes on along the minus strand of CBFHPD010000006.1, from coordinate 2,220 downwards.
GGGCTCGCGCCAAATCCCGTCTTCGCAGAATCGATACCCTTCCTCCTCTTCGCCTTGTTCCAGCTCAAATTCGCCATCATCACCCCCGCTTTGATCACCGGCAGCCTGGCCGGGCGGATCCGGTTCCGGAGCTACATCCTGTTCATGGTGCTGTTCAGCTTGCTGATCTATGCGCCGCTGGCCCACATGACGTGGCATCCGGAGGGGGTGCTGCGCTCGGCCGGGGTGTTGGACTTTGCGGGGGGGACGGTGGTGCACATGTCTGCGGGGCTCGCCGCCTTGGCAGGGGCGCTGTTTTTAGGAAGACGGAAAGGCAACCGAGCGGACGAGCCGGCGAACATTCCGTTTGTGATTTTGGGGACGGGGCTGCTTTGGTTTGGGTGGTTTGGGTTCAATGCGGGGAGTGCGTTGGGGGCGAATGGGGATGCGGTTTTGGCCTTTGCAAACACCAACATCGCGTCGGCCACCGCCATGATCACGTGGATGTTCTACGAACGGTTCAACAACCGCAAAATGTCGGCGGTCGGCGCGTGCATCGGGGCCATCGTGGGCCTGGTCGCCATCACGCCGGCTGCGGGTTTTGTGACGCCGGTGGAGAGCCTCGTCATCGGGAGTGTCGCGGCCCTCATTAGCAACGCGGCCATCCGGCTGCAACGCAAAACCCAGGTCGACGACACCCTCGAGGTGTTCCCGAGCCACGGCATCGGCGGGATGGTGGGCATGGTGATGACGGCCCTGTTCGCCCGTGAAGTGGGGTTGCTTCACGGCGGCGGGTGGACGCCCTTCGCGGTGCACCTCCTGGCGCTGGTGGGCACCGTAGCGTTCACCTTCGGCGGCGCCTACGTCCTGTTCCGCTTGGTTCACGTCATCATCCCGATGCGGGTGACGGAGGAGCAGGAAGCGCGGGGATTGGACCTGAGCCAGCACGGCGAATCCATGCCCTGAGCGGCCGGGCGGGCTTTAATTTCGCTCCCATGAACTACCGCACCTACCTCGAGGGGGGCATCCCCGTATCCGAACTGGGATTTGGGGCCTGGCAACTGGGCGTTGAATCGGGCTGGCAGGCTGTTTCGGAAACAGAGGCCGACCGCATGATCCGGACCGCCCTCGACTCCGGCATCAACTTCTTCGACACCGCACCCAATTACGGCTTGGGCACCAGCGAAGCCCGGCTCGGCAAGGTGTTCCAAACCCTCGACCGATCTTCCGTGGTCATCAATACGAAGTTTGGTCACCTCGACACCGGCCAAGTGGACTACAGTGCCGACCTCATCCGCGGTTCAGTGGAACGCAGCTTGAAGCGGTTGCGCGTGGATTATTTGGACTCGGTCATCATCCACAGCCCGCCCCGCGAACTGCTCGATGGCCGTCAAAACAACCACTACGCCATCCTCGAACGCCTCCAAGAGGAAGGGAAAATACGGGCCTACGGCGCCTCCGTGGACACTGCCGACGAAATCACCACCCTCCTCAGCACCACAGGCGCCCGCGTCATCGAAGCCTTCTTCAACATCCTCCACCAAGGCTGCAAGGGAGCCTTTGAAACCGTCGCCGCCCACAGCGCTACAGTGATCGCGAAAATCCCCTTCGATTCCGGCTGGCTCACCGGCAAATACCGCGCCGGCAGTACCTTCACAGGCATCCGCTCCCGCTGGTCCACAGCGGACATCGAGGTGCGCGCCCGGCTCGTAGACCGTGTCAAGGAAATTGTGGGAGACCACCCGTCGCTCATCTCAGCGGCGTTGACCTTCTGCGCTTCATTTGATGCCGTCAGCACCATCATTCCGGGGGCCGTTTCCACGGAGCAGCTGGTGACCAACATCCAAGCGATGCAACATCCGCTAAGCCCGGAGTTGCGGGCTGCACTCGAAAACTTTTTCGAGCAAGAAGTTCGGACATTGCAATTGCCCTGGTAAGTGCGATTGGTAGCCCCGCCGAGAATCGAACTCGGATCTAAAGTTTAGGAAACTTCTATTCTCTTTTTGGGACATTTTTCTTGTCTAATCACCTTTAATTCAGTATTTTACGATTTCAAAATTGCAGAACATTTGTTCTACAATGACGAAAAAAGGTAGATTTGTTCAGCAAATGTTCAGCAAACATGGGGTACACCATCAAGTTCATCTTTCGGACACTGGAAAAAGGAAACAATCCCACCGGTTACCTCTACCTGCTCAAGATTGAAAATCGAAAGAAGAAGTACAAGTCGTTGGGGTTACC
>CBFHPD010000005.1:0-28071 GCA_965657495.1 uncultured Flavobacteriales bacterium | reverse complement strand
ATTTCAAACGGATCGCAGACGCCGTCGCCGTCTGTGTCTACGAGGCAGTTGCCAGCGCAGTCATAGCCTTCGTCGGCGTAGGTGCAAGAGCCGTCCTCGTCGGTCGCGTTAGCGTTGTAGTTGCAAGCGGTTTCGTCCTGGCAACCTGCGATTTCAAACGGATCGCAAACGCCGTCGCCGTCCGTGTCCACGAGGCAGTTGCCATCGCAGTCGTAGCCTTCGTCGGCGTAGGCGCAAGAGCCGTCCTCGTCGGTCGCGTTAGCGTTGTAGTTGCAAGCCGTCGCGTCCTGGCAACCTTCGATTTCAAACGGATCGCAGACGCCGTCGCCGTCCGTGTCTGTGAGGCAGTTGCCGTCGCAGTCATAACCTTCGTCGGCATAGGTGCAAGAGCCGTCCTCGTCGGTCGCGTCAGCGTTGTAGTTGCAAGCGGTTTCGTCCTGGCAGCCTGCGATTTCAAACGGATCGCAAATGCCGTCGCCATCGGTGTCCGCGAGGCAGTTGCCGTCGCAATCGTAGCCCGTGTCGGCGTAGGTGCAAGTGCCGTTGTCTTCGGTGGCGTTGGGGTTGTAGTTGCATGCTGTTTCGTCCGTGCACCCCTCACCTGCGTATGGGTTGGAAGTGAGGATGGGGAAGCGGTGACGCAGGTCTGTGGTTTGGGTTCCTTCCGGGAAGATTTGGAGATAAATCCAGCCGGAGAGGGTGCCTGTGGTGGTGATTTGGCCAACGGTGACTGCGTAATCGTCTCCGGCAAACGCGGGGTGGTTCAGGTCCAACGCGCCGGGGTAGGTCGTGAACAAGGCAAAACCGAGGCTGTCATCGACGACGGTGTTCACCCCAGCATTGAAGTTCACAAACGGATTGATCAAGCCCACCGCCGTGTTCATGGTGTAACCTTCCACCTGCTGTGTGGCTCCGATGGTCAACCAGGAATCGTAAGCCGTACCTGCTGCAACCGTTACCAAGTTGGGGTTGAAATCCGCCCCAATGTCTGTTCCCAACGGGTGGTTGATCCATGCGGGTTCGGAGGTCGAGTAGAGTTCAAAGGGGTTGTTCGCATCGCCACCGATGGCACTGACAAATGCATCGGTGCTTGGGGTATGGAGAATCAGTCGATACGTGGTGGCACCAGTGAAGTCGATCCCATCGATGACGCCGGTGGGCTCTGCGTGCGGGGCCGCCTCGAGCCAGTACCCTTCCGGAGCACCCGCCATCAAGTCATTGCCTTCGCAATCGAATCCAGGGGCCGGGACATCGCATGTGCCGTTGTCGTCCGTGGCGGTGGCGTCGTAGTTGCATGCCGCATCGTCCGTGCAGCCTGGAATTTCAAATGGATCGCACACCCCATCTCCGTCCGCGTCTCCGAGGCACTCACCGTTGCAATCGTATTCCGCTTCGGGGTAGGTGCAGGAGCCGTCGTCAGAAGACGCATCGGCATCGTAGTTGCACGCCTCAAAATCGGTGCACCCGGGCTCTCCGTAAGGGGAGGTAGCCAAGATGGGAAAGCGGTGACGGAGATCTTCGGATTGGTCCCCATTGGGGAAAAGCTGCAAATACACCCAGCCGGTAATGTTTCCGGTGGTGGTGATTTGGCCCAAGGTCACCGCTTGGTCGGGTCCGGCGAAGGCCGGGTTGGCGTAGTCGATGGCACCTGGGTAAGTGGTGAACAGGGCAAATCCCACAGAGTCGTTGACCAATACGTTTTGGCCTGAATTGAACGCCGCGAACGGATTGATGCCACCGATGGCGGTGGAGAGTTCAAATTCAGTTGAAACCTCAGCGGCTCCGATGGTGAGCCACGAATCGTATTGAGCAGAAGGGATGAAGTCGAACAAACTCGGGTTGACATCGGTCCCCACATTCCACGTCAGGAGGGGGTCGTTGAACCATGCCGGGTTGGCATCAGATGTCAACTCAAACGCGTTGGCGACATCACCGCCCATGGCGGAGACAAACACTTCCGGTGCAGGCGTGTGCAGCACCAAACGGTAAGTCGTGTGCCCGGTCAAGTCAGCCGTTCCCACCGGTCCCGTGTGCACAGCCACCGGTTCCAACTGAACCCAATAGCCTTCGAGCCCCGTGTTGTTGCCCGCGCAGTCCGTTCCGGGATCGGGGAATTCGCACGGGCCTTCGTCCGTGGCGGTGGCGTCGTAGTTGCATGCAGTGGGGTCCTGGCAACCCTCGACTTCGAACGCATCGCAAATGCCATCGCCGTCCGCATCGTCGAGGCAGTTGCCCAAGCAGTCCACGTAGGTGGATGCGGGATACGTGCACGTGCCGTCGTCATCTGTTGCTTCGGGGGTGTAGTTGCACGCGGTTTCGTCTGGGCAGCCCGGGGTCACGTACGGGTTGCTGTCGAGGATTTCAAAGTGGCAGCGCAAGTCTTCACTTTGGGTCCCATCAGGGAAAATTTGGACGTAGAACGTTCCGGACAAGGTCCCTGTGGTGGTGATTTGGCCCAAAACAATGGCCAAATCGTCGCCCGCAAAACCCGGGTGGCCCGCCTGAAAGGACCCGGGGTACAGGTTGAAAATGGCAAAGCCGACGGCGTCGTCGACCAACACATTTTGGCCAGCGTTGAAGGCCGTGAACGGGTTCACGCTGCCGGTCGCCGTTGAAATGGAATAGCCTTCCACCTCGGCAGTCGCCCCGATGGTCAACCAACTGTCGAACGAATAAGCCGGGAAGAACGCGGGCAGTTGCGTGGAAGCATTGGCGCCGATGTTGACGCCCAATGCGTTGTTGTACCACGCTGGAGAGGAAGTCGATGCGAGTTCAAATGGATTGGAAGCATCCCCGCCAACGGATGAAATGTACGCCGTGGGCTCAGCCGTGTGCAGCACGAGCCGGTAGGTCGTGTGCCCGGTGAGGTCGTCCGTACCCACCAGGCCCGCATGGGTGACCAAAGGTTGCGCCTCGAGCCAGTAGCCTTCGGGGATGGGGTCGGCGAAAAAAGCGGTCGTAGGTTGTGCTGAAAGCGCGGCAGCGCCTAGGCAAAACAACGTCAACCAGATGGCGAGAATTCGCATGTTGCGATATATTGGTTAAGGTCAGGCGGCCTGACACTCACCAAGTTACGCGTTGCACATGGCAGCATCACACGCGTTGCCGGGGGGCAATGCATGTGCATAAACTGGAGGCGAAAGGCCATGCAATATGCGAATAAATGCGGCGAGAAGCAAGATGAACAGGCAAATTGTAGCCATAAAAAACTTATTCGCACACGGCTGAATTTCGGGCCCGCAGGGGCTTGCGTTGTGCCCAAAGGTCAGCCGAAAACGATGTTCACTATGCGACCGGGTACGACGATCACCTTGCGTATGCTCGCATCACCTATTTGCTTGGCCGTGCGCTCGTCTTGCCGGGCGATTTGCTCAATTTCATCGGGTTGCAGGTCGGTTGCAACTTTCAATTTGAACCGAACCTTGCCGTTGAACGAGACGGGCAGCTCCACTTCGGCGTCCACGAGCCAGCGCTCTTCGGATTCCGGCCAAGCAGCGTCGATGGCCAATCCCGTGCCGCGCGCTTTGGTCCAAAGCGATTCCGCCAAATGAGGAGCCAGTGGGCTCGCCAAGACGGCAAGCGACTGCAAGGTGGCGGGGTGAAGGCTTTGGCAATCAGACAGTTCATTCACGGCGATCATCAGCGCACTCACCACGGTATTGAAGGCGTGGCGGTCGATGTCGTCGGTGACCTTTTTGATGGTCCGGTGAAGGATGCGGTTTTCGTCGTCCGTGGCGGTGTTCCCGAGGTTGCCGTCGTACAACCGGGTGAGTTTCCGGAGGAAGTTGTGCACGCCACTGATGCCTTGGGTGTCCCACGGTTTGTGCTGTGTGAGCGGTCCGAGGAACATCTCGTAGCAGCGCAGGGTGTCTGCGCCGTACTTGGCGACCAGCTCGTCGGGGGTTTGGACGTTGTACTTGGATTTGGACATCTTCTCCACCTCGTGGCCACAGACGTAATCGCCGTTCTCGTTGAGGATGAAGGTGGCGTCGGCAAATTCGGCGCGCCAGGCCTTGAATTTTTCAGTGTCTAATTTGTCGTTGTTGACCAAAGAAATGTCAACATGAAGCCGCTGGGTAGGGTGCGATTTACGCTGTTCATAGGTGACAAAGGTGTTCGTGCCTTGGATGCGGTAAACAAAGTTCGAACGGCCCAAAATCATCCCCTGGTTGATCATCGATTTAAACGGTTCTTCAAAACCGATGTGCCCGCGATCGAACAGGAATTGGGTCCAAAACCGGGCATACAACAGGTGACCCGTGGTGTGCTCCGCCCCTCCGACGTACAAGTCCACTTGGCCCCAATAATCGGACTTCAAGCGGTCGCAGAAGGCGGTGGCATTGTGCGGGTCCATGTAGCGAAGGAAGTACCAGCTTGAGCCCGCCCAGCCCGGCATGGTGTTCGTTTCCATGCGGTCGCCGCGGAAGACTGGCCAGTCCTCGCGCTGTGCCCGGGCAAGGGGAGGTTCGCCATCTTCAGTGGGCAGGTAGGCGTCGACGGAAGGGAGCGTCACTTGCGCGTCCGTGATGAGGCGCGGTTCCTCGCCTTCGTAGTAGATGGGGAAGGGCTCGCCCCAGTAGCGTTGGCGGCTGAACACGGCGTCGCGCAGCCGGTAGTTGACGCGTCCGGTGCCGTGGCCGCCGGCCTCGATGAGGGCGATGGCTTGGGGGATGGCTTCGGAGGCAGTCAGGCCGGATAGGGGGCCCGATGCTGTCAAGGTCGCGGATTTGTCGGCGCACGCTCCTTCGGCTGGGTCGTGCCCTTCGAAAATGCCGGGAACGGGCAGGTCGAAGGCTTGGGCGAAACGCCAATCGCGCTCGTCGCCCGCAGGAACCGCCATGATGGCACCGGTGCCGTAGCCGGCGAGGACGTAGTCCGCGAGGTAGATGGGGAGGCGGTCGCCAGTGAGGGGGTTGAGCGCGTAACCGCCCGTGAAACAACCGGTCACGTCTTTTTCGCCTTGGCGGTCCCGTTCGGATTTGCGGGCGGCGGCGGCTTGGTAGGCCGTGACCTCAGCGCGCTGAGCTTCGCTGGTCAGACCGGGAACGAGGGGGTGTTCGGGCGCGAGGACCATGAAGCTGGCACCGAATAACGTGTCGGGGCGGGTGGTGAAGACCTCGATGCGCTCGGTTTGGCCTTCCACCGCGAAGTGCACCGCCGCACCCTCGCTCCGGCCGATCCAATTCCGCTGCGCCTCCTTGATGCTGTCCGTCCAATCCAGCCCGTCCAAGCCCTTCAGCAACCGGTCCGCGTACGCCGAAATCCGCATGATCCACTGGCGCATCCGCTTCTTCTCGACCGGGTGCCCTCCGCGCTCGCTCAAGCCGTCTTTCACCTCGTCGTTGGCGAGCACGGTGCCCAAAGCCGGGCACCAATTCACCTCGCTGTCCGCCAAATACGCCAGGCGGAAATGCATCAAAATGCCACGCTGCTGCACCGGCGTCATGGACGCCCAATCCGTGGCCGTGAAATCGCCCGCGAAATGCTCCCGGAAGAACGGGTAGTCCATGCGGTCGAGCAGTTTCCACCAGTCGCCGTCGCAGGCGGCATCCACGGCAAACGTCCCGTTCTCCGCAAAGGCCGCTTCCAGTTCCGCAATCGGCCGGGCCCGGTCACTCACGCGGTCGTACCACGATTCAAACAACTCCGCGAAAATCCACTGCGTCCACTTGTAGTAGTTCGGGTCGCTCGTCCGCACTTCGCGACTCCAGTCAAAGCAGAATCCGAGCTGTTCGAGCTGGCCGCGGTACCGGGCGATGTTGGCCTCGGTCGTGACCGCGGGGTGTTGCCCGGTTTGGATGGCGTACTGTTCTGCCGGCAGGCCGAAGCTGTCGTAGCCCATGGGATGCAGCACATTGAAGCCGCGGTGCCGCTTGTACCGGGCGAACACGTCGCTGGCGATGTAGCCGAGCGGATGGCCCACGTGCAGGCCGGCGCCCGAGGGGTAGGGGAACATGTCGAGCACGTAATATTTGGGCCGCGAAGGGTCCTCGGTCACGCGGTACGCCTCCTGTTCTTTCCACGTGCGCTGCGCCTGCGCCTCAATCGACTGAAAATCGTAATCCATGGTTGCCTGCTGAAATTCTGCCCGCAAAGGTAGCGCGCCCGGCCGTCGCCTTGAATCCCTAACTTGTGCAGGCCAAACCCCGCCCATGTACCTCTCGAAGACCCCGCCCATCCTCAAGGCCGTGGCCAGCCACCTCACCTGGAACGGGCCCCATGAGGTCGGCGGAAACCCCGCGGTCTACCTCACCTTCGACGACGGCCCGCACCCCCAAATCACCCGCGAGGTCATGCGCATCCTCGACCGATTCGCCGTCCCCGCCGCGTTCTTTTGCGTGGGCCAAAACCTGGAACGCCACCCCGACGTCGCCACCGAACTCCGCGCCGCTGGCCACCAAATCGGCAACCACCTCCACCGACACGAATCCGGCTGGGAGACCTCCACGTGGGCGTACTTGCGCAGTTACTTGACGTGCCGGGATTTGGTCGGAGACGCCCGCCTGTTCCGACCGCCCTACGGCCGCATCTCCCGCCCGCAAGCGGAGGCCCTCCACCGCCGCACCCAAATCGTGATGTGGGACGTCCTCAGCGGCGACTGGGATGCCACCCAATCCGCCGATGATTGCTACGATCGGCTGCGCACCCACACCCGCCCCGGCGCCATCGTGGTGTTCCACGACTCCGAACGCGCCGCTCCCCGCATGCTCGAAGTCCTGCCCCGCTACCTCACGTGGCTGCGCGATGAAGGCTACATGTGCCACCCCCTACCCACCCACTAAAAACCCCGCCCACACCGAGGTGCAAGCGGGGTTTCAAGTTCAATTGAAACTGGATCAAGCGTTGGCCGCCGCGCGCAACAGCCGCAACTTTTCCTTGATCTCTTCGATCTCGCGCTTGTCTGCGCGGATGGATTTCTCGTACTGCTCCCGAATGGCTTCGGCGCCTTTTCCGGTGAACCGCTCGATGTTTTCCTCCGTCTTGGTAACGCGGTTTTTGAGCCGGTCAATTTTCTCCCGCAAGATGTTTTGTTCGCGGCGCAGCTGGTTGGCGTCGTTGCTGGCCAAGTTGTCCACGCGCTCGCGGTAGTGCTCGATGGAGCGTTCGGAACGCAGGGCGCTCAGCGCATCGTATTTTGCGTCCATCGCGGTCCGGAACCGGGTCATCACCTCGTCGAGGTTTTTGCGCGGCACGTGGCCGATGCCGTTCCATTCCCCACTGAAGGCCTTCAACTGATCCAAATCCGCTTTCCGGTCGCCCGTCAGTTCGAAGTTTTGAATGCGGTCAATCAGGGCTTGCTTCTCCTTCAGGTTCGCTGCTTCTGCTTCGTGTCGATCCGCAAACTGGGCCTTTTTGGCCTTGAAAAAGACGTCTTGCGCCTTGCGGAATTTGCGCCAAAGCCGCTGCTCCTCGCCCGCCGAGCACGGTCCGATTTCCTTCCACTGCTTCTGCATCTTAATCAGCTCGTCGGAGGTCTCCCGCCAATCCGTGCTGTCCTTCAGCGCTTCCGCCGCAGCAATCAAGGCTTCCTTCTTTTCCCGGTTCGCCTTACCCTGCTCCTTCAATTGGTCATAAAAGAGCTGCTTGCGCTTGAAGAAGACATCGGCCAAATCCCGGAAACTGGTCCACAGCGTTTCGTTCTTCTCCCGTCCGGCAAACCCGCTGGCCTTCCATTCCTTCTGCAGGGCGAGCACCTTGTTGGTGGCTTCCGACCAACCTGGATGGGAATCCTCCACCTCCTCGGCCACGAGGGTCCGCATGGATTCGATGAGGGCTTCCTTCTTTTCGGCGGCTTCGGTTTGGCCTGCGCGCAAGGCGTCATAATGCTCCTTCACCGCGTCGTAAATCGGCCGAACAATGCCGAAGAATTCATCGCCGAGCTCCTTGTAATTCTCCCGAGGAGAGGGCCCCACGTCGAGCCACTGCCGCTGCAAATTGCGGGCCGCCTTCTCGCGCTCCATCAGGTCCTCGACCTCCGAAAGCTTCTTCGCTTGCTCCAACAACGCCTCTTTCACGGCCAAGTTGCGTTTCAGGTCGTTCTCCTGGAGCTCCTTGTAAATGTTGATGTTATAGAAGAAATCGTCCCGCAAACGGTAATAGGTGTCGTGGATTTCTTTGTACTTGTCGCCAGGAACATCGCCCACCTTTTCCCAAGCTTCCCGCACTTCGTGGAACGCGGAGAAGGCGGCGCCGATGTTCTCCTCCTCTTGGATGATTTTCCGCAGGCGATCGAGCATGGCTTCCTTCAAGGCCAAATTCGCACGCTGTTCCTCGGCGATCTTATGCCGCCACGCCTTTTCGCGTTCCTTGAACGCCATCACCGCGGCATCGAAGGCCTCTTGTTCGGGGGCGTGCACGTATTCAAAAACTTCGTCCGGTTCCCGATCTTCTCGCGCCGCCCAGGCTTCGCGTTGGTTCCGGATGTCTTCGTGGTTCAGGGCACGGAAGTCCTCAATGGCACTGCGGACATCCTTGCGGATGGCCTCCAAGTCCTCGTTCTGGAGCAGGTCTTGGATACGTTTCAAAATGTCAGACCGCATGGGGCTGGGTTTTTGGGGGAAATGAGAGGGCAAATATCGAAGAATCCCTTGCTCGACCCGTGATTTTGTGCCAAATTCACCCCCCATGAGGGAAAAAGAGGAGCAGGCGTGGCTCGACGGGTTGCGCAAGTGGTGTTCATCGCAGGAACGCTGTACGCAAGATGTGCGGGAAAGGTTACAACGGAAGGGGGCGGATGCCCGCACCATTGAAGCGATTCAAGCACAATTGAAGGACGAGGATTTCTTGAACGAGGAGCGGTTTGCGGAAGCCTTCGTGCGCGCCCGCGCGGTGTTTAAAGGGTGGGGACCTGCGAAAATCCGGGCAGGTTTGATGGCCAAACGCGTACCCACCTCGGCCATTGAGGCGGGGTTTGCCGCACTCGATGACGGGGTGTTCGCCGATTCCTTGACGGCGCTGTTGCACCGCCGTGCAGACGAGCTGCCCGAGGGCCGGGATCGGCTGGTGCGGTGGCTGCTCTCGCGGGGGTTCCCGTTGGGTTCAATTTTAGCTGAACTCGAGGCGTTGGAGGGCGGCGGGTGAAGCCGCTGCGCCATCGCCGCCGGTGCAGTACTTTTGCAACGCATGATCACGTCGGACCAAATCAACGGCCTCCGCGGCCGCGTCAAAGACCTGAAAGGGTATTTGGCCATCGAAGCGAAATTGTTGGAAATCGCGGAAGAGGAAAAGCACACCCAGGACCCGGAGTTCTGGAACGATCCCAAGCAAGCGGAATCGGTGATGCGCCGCATCCGGACCCTCAAGTCGTGGACGGACAGCTATGCGGCGTGCGAGTCGTCGGTGGAGGATGCTGCGGTGCTGCTGGACTTTGCAAAGATGGGAGAGGCGGAGGAGGCGGAGGTCAAGGAAGCATTCGCCACGGCCCAAGAAGCGGTGGATGAACTGGAGTTCAAGAACATGCTCAGCGCCGAGGAAGACAACCTGAACGCGGTCATGCAGATCACTTCGGGAGCGGGGGGTACGGAGAGTTGTGATTGGGCAGCCATGCTCATGCGGATGTACCGGATGTACGGGGACCGTGCGGGCTTCAAGGTGAAGGAGCTCGACCTGCAGGACGGCGATGTGGCCGGCATCAAGCAAGTCACGTTGGAGTTCGAGGGGCCGTTTGCCTTCGGGATGCTCAAGGGGGAGAACGGGGTCCACCGTTTGGTCCGCATCAGCCCGTTCGATAGCCAAGCGCGCCGCCACACGTCGTTCGTCTCCGTTTACGTCTACCCGCTGGTGGATGACAGCATCGAAATCGAGGTGAATCCAGCGGACATCACGTGGGAAACCTTCCGCTCAGGTGGAGCAGGGGGCCAAAACGTGAACAAGGTAGAAACCGGCGTCCGCCTCCGGCACGCCCCTACCGGCATCATCATCGACAACACCGAAACCCGGTCGCAGCTGGGCAACAAGGAAAAGGCGATGCAGCTTTTGAAGAGCCAGCTCTTCGAAATGGAACTCGCCAAGCGCAACGAGGCGCGGGCGGAAATCGAGGCCGGCAAGAAGAAAATCGAGTGGGGCTCCCAAATCCGTTCCTACGTCATGCAGCCCTACAAGATGGTCAAGGACGTCCGGACGAACCACGAAACGAGCAACGTGGATGCCGTGATGAACGGTGAAATCGAGGGCTTCCTCAAGGCCTACCTCATGCAAGCCGGCAAGGGCGCTGCGGAGGAATAAGCGTGAATTGAAACCACCACATCATGAGTTCATTTCGAATTGAAAAAGACACCATCGGGGAGGTCCAAGTGCCCGCCGACGTTTACTGGGGCGCACAAACCGAGCGCTCCCGCAACAACTTCAAAATCGGCCCCGCCGGCACCATGCCGATGGAGATTGTCCGTGCTTTTGCCTACCTGAAAAAGGCGGCGGCGATGACGAATGCGGACCTCGGCGTTTTGGCAGCGGAGAAGCGCGACCTGATTGCGCGGGCGTGCGATGAGATTTTGGCCGGCGAGCTCGGCGATCAGTTTCCGCTCGTGGTTTGGCAAACCGGATCGGGCACCCAATCGAACATGAACGTGAACGAAGTGGTGGCGAACCGCTCCCACGTCCTGGCGGGCGGCACCCTCGGCGAAGGCGAACGCCCGGTCCACCCGAACGACGACGTCAACAAGTCCCAATCGTCCAACGACACGTATCCGACGGCGATGCACATCGCGGCGTACACGCGCATCGTGGAGACCACGCTGCCGGGCGTGGAGCGGTTGCGCAATGCCCTCGCGGCGAAGGCGGAGGCGTTCGCGGACGTTGTTAAGATCGGTCGGACGCACCTCATGGATGCCACGCCCTTGACGTTGGGACAGGAGTTTTCGGGCTACGTGGCCCAACTCGACTACGGCATGCGCGCCCTGCGCAGCACCTTGGCGCACTTGTCCGAGCTGGCATTGGGCGGCACGGCGGTGGGCACGGGCATCAACACCCCGGAAGGCTATGCCGAGCGCGTGGCCGAGCACATTGCGTCCTTGACGGGGCATCCGTTCGTGACGGCGCCCAACAAGTTCGAGGCGCTCGCAGCCCACGATGCCGTGGTGGAATCGCACGGGGCGCTCAAGCTGCTCGCGGTCTCGCTGAACAAAATCGCGAACGACATCCGCATGATGGCCTCCGGTCCGCGCTCCGGCATCGGCGAAATCCTGATCCCGGCGAACGAACCCGGATCTTCCATCATGCCGGGCAAGGTGAACCCGACCCAAGCCGAGGCGATGACGATGGTGTGTGCCCAAGTCATGGGCAACGATGTGGCCATCACCGTGGGCGGCACGCAGGGCCACTACGAACTGAACGTATTCAAGCCGATGATGGCGCGCAACATCCTGGAATCGGCCCGGCTGATCGGCGATGCGTGCGTTTCGTTCGCCGAGCACTGCGTGGATGGCATCGAACCCAATCACGCCCGCATCAATGAGCTTGTGGACAACAGCCTGATGCTGGTGACGGCTTTGAACACGAAGATCGGCTACTACAAGGCCGCTGAGATCGCGAACAAGGCCCACACCGAAGGCACGTCCCTGCGGGAGGCGGCCTTGGCGACAGGATACTTGAACGCCGAGGAATACGACGCGTGGGTCGTGCCTGCGGACATGACGGGACGCCGGTAAGCCGCGCGAAGCCTGCACGAAAAAGCCCGGTGGATCCACGCGAGATCCACCGGGCTTTTTGTTCCCGCAGGTGCTGCCTTTAATGAATGAGCAGGCGCTCCGTGCTCACCGCGCCGGTGCGGGTGGTGAACCGCAGGAAGTACGTGCCTGGGGCCAAGCCGGTGGTGGGGCAGGGTTGTGCGCTGCGGAGCAGCGCGACTTGGCGACCGAGCGGGTCGAGGAGTTCAATGCGGCTCAGGGTTTGGCCTGCTACAACGGACCAAAAAACCGGCGCGCCCGCCACCACGGGGTTCGGGTACACCGCCGCTACCGCCGCAGGGGCTTCCTCCACGGAAACCACGGCCGGATTGCCCGCCATCACATTGATGACGAAGCCCTCCGTGAAGCCGAGCATCCCGCTCTCATCAAGCACCAACGTGTCGCAGAACGTCGCGGTGCAACTGCCCGCCGGGGTGTTCCCCCAAACGGCCGTCACGCACAGCACGTACGGTCCGTTGCCCGCGTAGACGTGCGTGGGCAGGGCTTCTGTGCTCGAACCTTCATCGCCGAAATCCCAGTAGTACTGCGCCTCTGAATCGAAGTTCGGAACCCAAACGTCCACAGAATTCGCCACGGCGCTGCTGTCCTCGTTCATCGTTTGGGTAGCGATGAAGGAGATGCTGCAATCCGGGTTGGTTTCCTCGGTCGTGTCGACGGTGTAGCAATCCGTCCACGTGCCGCAGCTCGGGGAGTTCATGAACACACAAACGCTGTACACGCCACCCGACTCGAAAGGCCACATGAACTCCGACGTGTAGTTGTCGGAAACGGCAATGCCGTCCACGGACCATTCGTAGGTGCCATCTTCCGGGCCGCCGACCACAAGGAAGGCCCAAGCCCCGAGGGCGGTCGCCTCACCGAGGAGGCTCGGGTCGCACCCCCCACCGGTTTCGCCTCCGCACCACGAACCGGTCATTTCCACCGGCGCCCAACCGCCGAGGGCATTCTGGGAGAACGTCGCGGTCACGATGCTCTCCGCCGAGTCGCAGTCGAAATACGTGGCGAACACCAATCCCTGCATGGTCCCGGGCGGCACGTCGAAGGTGGTGGAGGCCACGCCGTCGGCATCCGCAGGGGCCACATCAGTGAGCACGGAACCGCCGGCTTGCAGCGCAAACGTCACAGCAACCCCTTCGCTGCCTTCGCCGCCAAGGGCAAGGGACACGTCGAGCGGGGATTGGGCCCAAGCAGAAAAGGATGCGGCTGCCAAGAGCAGGGTGTTCAGGATAACATGTTTCATGAAAATGGAATTTGGTTAGAAGACGTGGGATGGTTGCAAAACGTTGCAGGGGATCACACCGTGGGCTCCCCCCGGTCCACCTTCAACGCGGTGACCAGTTCCTTCACCCATTGCTCCTGGTCTTTCGGACAAATCAACAGCGCGTCCGGCGTGTCGACCACGATGAAGTTGTTCAAACCGCGCAAGGCCACGAGTTTCTTGGCATCCGCAACGACTACATTGCCAGCGGAATCGTGGGGGTGCAAGTCGATGTTCGCCACCCCGTTTTCGGCCGTGTCGTGTGGCAACTTCTCGTACAGGGAGGCCCAGGTCCCGAGGTCGCTCCAGCCGAAGTCGCTCAGCAACACCGCTACGTTGGGGGCTTTTTCCATGATGCCGTAGTCGATGGAGATGTTTTCGCAGTCCCCGTAAATCGCGGCGATGGCCGCGCCTTCCTCCGCGGTGGCAAAAGCGTCGGCGCGCTCGTCGAACAAGGTTTGCATGTCCGGCAGGTGCGCCTCGAAGGCCGCGGTGATGTTGGCCAAGCTCCACACGAAAATCCCCGAGTTCCAGTAGAAATCGCCGGAAGCGAGGAATTGATTCGCCAGCTCGAGGTTGGGCTTCTCGGTAAACGTGCGCACGTGCCGGATGCGGCCGTCTTGCCCGCTCACGGCGTCCTCAAATTGGATGTAGCCGTAGCCGGTGTCCGGCCGCGAGGGCTTGATGCCGAGCGTCACGAGTTGTTGCGTGCTGCGCGTGACGTACAAGGCCAAATCCACCGTCTCCAAAAACCCCGCCTCGTCCAAGATCAGGTGATCGGCCGGTGCCACGATGAGCGCGGCCTGGTCCGCTGCTGCCCCCGCTTTCGCCGCCACCCAGTGGTTCGCGTAGGCAATGCACGGCGCCGTGTTCCGCATGAACGGCTCGCAGAGCACGTTCTCGGCCGGGAGCTCCGGGAGGTGCTCGCCGACGAGGTCGCGGTACCGCTCCTGCGTCACGACCAGGATTTGGTCCGCTGGAACCCGCTGATTCAACCGCTCAAACGTCATCCGAATCAACGACCGACCGGTGCCCAGGATGTCCAAAAACTGCTTCGGCTGCGCAGAACGGGACATTGGCCAAAACCGCGTGCCCACGCCTCCCGCCATGATCACCGCATACGTGTGGGATGTGTGCTCCATGCGCGCAAAGGTAGTCGGCGCAACGATTCAACGATACGACGGGCAATCGCACCCACGCGTGGCCTTGTGGCTCGCACAACCCGTGGCCGCCACCCCCACTACGAGGAGGACCAGCAGCATCCAAGAGTACTTTCGCTTCATGGCGATGAAGGTACACCAATCGCTTCGCAGTACCTTCGTGGCATGCGCTGGATTTTCCACATCGGCCGGTACGTGAATTTGTTGCGCCTGACGTTTCGGATGCCGGAGCGCGGCCGCATGTTCCGCCGGGCGCTCATGACCGAGCTCGAAGCCATCGGCACACAATCCATCGGCATCGTGGCCCTGCTGTCCGTCTTCATGGGGGCAGTCATCTGCATCCAAACCGCGCACCAAGTCTCCGGCTGGATCCCCGTTTACACGATCGGCTTCACGGTCCGCCAGAGCATGATCCTGGAATTCTCGCCCACCCTCATTCCGGTCATCCTGGCGGGCAAGGTGGGTTCGAACATCGCCTCGCAACTCGGCTCGATGCGGGTGGGCGAACAAGTGGACGCCTTGGAAATCATGGGCATCAACAGCGCCGGGTTCCTCATCTTGCCCAAGATCCTCGCCGGAGTCGCCATCACGCCTTTCCTCGTCATCTTGAGCATGGGGCTGGGCATCGGTTCGGGCGCTTGGGTGGGCGTGACCACCGGCGTCAGCAGCCTCGCCGACTTCATGTACGGCATGCGCATCGACTTCAATTCCTTTGACGTCGCGTACGCCTTGACGAAGACCACGGTGTTTGGTTTCATCATGACGAGCGTTTCGTCCTATCACGGGTACTACGCCTCTGGGGGCGCTTTAGAAGTCGGGCGCGCGAGCACGCGGGCGGTGGTGTGGAGCGTGGTGCTCATCATGGTGGCGAATTTGGTCATCACACAACTGGCATTGAATTGATTGAGCTCCGCGACATACAGAAGTCCTTTGGCGACCACCACGTGTTGAAAGGGGTGTCGGCGCAATTTGAGCCAGGCAAGGTGAATTTTGTCATCGGCCGAAGCGGCAGTGGCAAGTCGGTGATGACGAAGTGCACGGTGGGGTTGATTGAACCGGATGCGGGCTCGGTGCATTTCGATGGCCGGAATTTCACGGCGATGAGCGGCAAGGAGCGCAAGGCGGTGCGGCAGGAAATCGGCATGCTCTTTCAAGGTTCCGCGCTGTTTGATTCGATGACCGTGCTCGAGAATGTGATGTTCCCGCTGCGGATGTTCAGCGAACAGCCCTTGGGCCAAATCCAGCAACGCGCCCTCGACTGCCTCCAACGCGTGGAACTCGACGGCGCCGAGCACCGCTACCCCGCCGAGGTGTCGGGCGGTATGCAGAAACGGGTGGGCATCGCCCGGGCGATCGCCATGAACCCGAAGTACCTGTTCTGCGACGAGCCCAATTCCGGCCTCGACCCCCAGACCGCCATCGTGATCGACAACCTGATCCAGGACATCACCTCGGAATTTGGCATGACGACGGTGGTCGTTTCCCACGACATGAACAGCGTCATGCAGGCGAGCGACTCCATTCACTTTGTGCACGAGGGGCGGATTCTGTGGAACGGAACGCGCGAGACGCTGCTCACGGGCGGGCCGCAGGAGCTCGAAGACTTCGTCTTCGCCTCGGAACTGATGAAGCGGGTGCGGGGGCGCGGGTGATTGCCGTAGTTTCGGGGCATGATGGACTCACAAGCGATGAAGCCGCTGGCATTCGAACGGCTGCCTGGGGAGGAGATGCTGCGCCGGTCGGAGGCGGTGCGCGCGGCGTGGGCGCGGAGGCGTTCGGTGCGGGATTTTTCGACGGACCCGGTGCCCCTTGAGGTGTTGCGGAACTGCATTGCAGCGGCGGGCACGGCGCCTTCCGGAGCGAACAAGCAACCCTGGGCGTTTTGCCTGGTCACGAATGCCGCGCTCAAATCGCGGATCCGAGCGGCCGCGGAAGAGGAGGAGCGGGAGAATTACGGGGCGCGCATGTCGGCGCAGTGGAAATCGGATTTGGCCCACCTTGGGACGGACGCGCACAAGCCGCACATTGAGGACGCGCCGGCCCTCATCATCGTGTTTCGCCGCCCTTACGAGCGCGATGAGAACGGCCAGAAGCGGCCGAATTACTACGTCACGGAGTCGGTGGGCATCGCTGTGGGCATGCTGATTGCGGCCCTGCACGAGTCGGGGCTGGTGACGCTGCCGCACACCCCGTCGCCCATGGATTTTTTAGGCCAAATCCTCCACCGCCCACCCGAGGAACGCGCCTACCTCCTGATGCCCGTCGGCTACCCGGCAGACGGGGCCCAAGTCCCGGACATTTCCCGGAAAAAACAGGAGGAAATTTGCTTTGAATTCAACTGAAAATCAACCCTTTAGGGTTAAAAAGGCAAAAAAGACCGCCGCGGGTGTCGAACCTCAAAGATTCCTGTGGTTACTTTGCGCCCCGAAAGAAATCCTTAGCTATGTCTGAGATTCAAGAAAAAGTAACGGCGATCATCGTCGACAAGTTGGGTGTTGATGCAGGTGAAGTGACCCTCGAGGCCTCTTTTACCAACGATTTGGGAGCTGACTCCCTCGACACCGTCGAACTCATCATGGAATTCGAAAAAGAGTTCAACATCGCCATCCCAGACGACCAAGCTGAGAAGATCAGCACGGTTGGCCAAGCTGTCGAATACATCACGGCCGCCGTCTAAGCCCTGACTCCCATGGAGTTGAAAAGGGTAGTTGTCACGGGGCTTGGTGCGCTCACACCGATTGGAAACACGGTAGAAGCGTATTGGGAGGGGTTGAAGCGCGGACAGAGTGGGGCAGCCCCCACCACGCGGTTCGATGCCTCCAAGTTCAAGACCCGCTTTGCCTGCGAATTAAAGGGATTCGAGGTGCAGGAGTTCATCGACCGGCGTGATGCCCGTCGCATGGACCTCTTCACGCAGTACGCCATTGTGGCGTCCGACGAAGCCCTTCGCGATGCAAAGCTGATTGGGGATGGTGCGCATGAAATGAACCCCGATCGCGCCGGCGTGATTTGGGGTTCAGGGATCGGTGGATTCCAGACGTTCATGAGCGAGGCCCGCGACTTTTACGCGGGCGACGGCACGCCGCGGTTCTCTCCGTTCTTCATCCCGATGATGATTTCGGACATCGCTGCAGGCCAAATCTCCATGCGCCACGGCTACCGGGGTCCCAACTTCTGCACGGTCTCGGCCTGTGCCAGCGGCACGAACGCCATGATCGATGCCTTCAATTACATCCGCCTTGGAAAAGCCGACGTCATCGTGACTGGCGGCTCGGAGGCGGCGGTAACCGAAGGGGGCATCGGCGGCTTCAATGCGCTGAAGGCCTTGTCCACGCGGAACGACGACTGCGAACGCGCTTCGCGTCCCTTCGATGCCACGCGGGATGGATTCGTCCTCGGCGAAGGCGCCGGGGCGGTCATCCTCGAATCCTACGAGCACGCGGTGGCGAGGGGAGCCACGATTTACGCGGAGATGGTTGGCGGCGGCATGAGCGCAGACGCCCACCACCTCACCGCTCCCCACCCGGAAGGACTGGGGGCGCGCAACGTGATGTTAGCAGCACTGGACGATGCAGGCATGTCCCCGGAGGACGTGGATTACGTGAATGTGCACGGAACCTCGACGCCCCTCGGGGATGTCGCTGAAACCTTGGCGATCAAGGAGGTGTTCGGTGAGCATGCGTACAACTTGAGCATCTCCTCCACCAAATCCATGACCGGCCACTTGCTGGGTGCAGCGGGCGCCATCGAAGGCATCGCTTCCATCCTGGCTGTTCGCCACGGGATCATCCCGCCGACCATCAACTTCGAGCACCCGGACGAGAACATCGACCAAAAGCTCGATTTGACTTTGAACCAGGCGAAGGAACGCCCGGTGCGCGCAGCCCTTTCGAACACCTTTGGTTTCGGAGGCCACAATGCCTCGGTCATCTTCAAGGAGTTCAACTGATCCATGGCGGAGCGCGTCATTCAATGGGTCCGGAGTTTGGTGCCATCGAAGGCGGCACCGGCGACCTTGGATGAATTGGTGAAGCGTGAATTTGGTCTGCGAATCAAGCACCGCGCTTATTACGAGGAGGCCTTGACGCACGCGTCGCTGCTCGACGGCGATGACACGGGATTGAAGAGCAACGAACGGTTGGAATTCCTCGGCGACTGCGCGTTGGACTTGGCCGTGGCGACCTACTTGTTCCACAGCTTTCCGGAGGACCAAGAAGGGGCGCTGACCCAGCGCAAGTCGAAGATTGTCAACCGCAAAACCCTGAACTTGTTGGGCGATCGCATGGGTTTGCCGGCCTTCATCCGTTCAAAAATGCGGAAGAAGGACATCCAAGACACGGTGGTGGGCAACGCCTTGGAAGCGCTCATCGGCGCAGTTTATTTGGACCACGGCCACATCCGTACGAGCAAGGCGGTGCTGCGCATGTTGAAGCGCCACGGGGCCGATGAAAAGGTGCACCAAACCTTGGATTTCAAGTCCAAGCTCTTCCACTGGACGCAATCACGCAGGAAATCATTGGATTTCAAGGTGGTGGATGAGCGCTCACACGATGGTGGGTCGGTTTACGTCATGCAGGTGCTGGTGGATGGCAAGGTGTTTGGCGAAGCGGAGGGACGTTCTAAGAAACTGGCAGAGCAGGCCGCTGCACGGGTGGCTTGGAAGGAAGTCTTTGACCGCGGATTGCTCGAGGAAGGAGCAGCCGATGAGGCACCCGCTCCGGTGAAACAGGGCCGTCCGCGCGGGCCGCGTGGCCAAGGTTCCCGGGCAAAGGCTGCCAAGAAACAAAAGGAGGAAGCTCCATCCACCGCCCAAGAGGCACCCAAAAAACGCCCTGCTCGGCGGAAGCCCCGCTCGGCTGAAGAGGCGAAACCGGCTGCAAAGCCCGCCTCCACGCGCCGCCGCATGCGCAGGAAGCCCGACGAGGGAACAAAATCATAACGGAATCGTGTTGCCGCACCGGTGTTTGCATGCACAGAATCGCTAAATTCGCGCTGCATGCAATGGCTGGACGAGGACTTCGAGGAGAGCGTTGACTTCCAATTGTTCGGATTGACCACCCACGTGGGAAGTCACCGATTGTGTTGGGAGTTGAACCGGTTGATGGGGTGGTCAATGGCATTTTACAAGGAACTGCAGCCCGATGAACGCGCAGGGCATCAGCGGTTCGTTGTGCACCGCTACGTGTCGCCGGATACGGGGGTGGACGTGGCCTTGATTGCGAACCGTTTGCCGGATGGCCTCTTGGTCAAGAAGTTGCCCCGGGTGGATTTCCTGTTGCGCGTGGAGTTTGACACGCCGGGATTGGAGGAGATGAAGCATGCGCTGCGAGGAATGCGTCTCGTGACCT
This sequence comes from uncultured Flavobacteriales bacterium, assembly GCA_965657495.1. Classification (GTDB taxonomy): domain Bacteria; phylum Bacteroidota; class Bacteroidia; order Flavobacteriales_D; family Sanyastnellaceae; genus JALQTD01. Next base: position 8,621 of record CBFHPD010000005.1, on the reverse strand, counting down.
TAGTTGTTGAGTTGGATGCTGTCCAAACCGATGCCATCGAGCACATTGCGGTCTTGGATTTGGCAAACAACGACGCTCCCCTTGTTTAAACGAAGAAATTAGCAGTGATGAAAAGGACGAAGATTGTAGCGACCATGGGCCCGGCTTCCACGCCGCGCGAAGTGATGAAGGAGTTGGTGTTGGCCGGCATGAACGTGGTGCGGTTGAATTTCTCGCACGGCGAACACAGCGTGCACGGAGCCACCTTGGAGACCATCCGCAGCATCGACGAGGAACTCGGCACGTACACCGCGACCCTCGCGGATTTGCAAGGCCCCAAGTTGCGGGTCGGTGAAATTGAAGGCGGGGCAATGGAACTCGCGGAGGGGGAGGAGCTCATCATCCGCACGGGGCGCGAAGCTGGGGCGAATGGCGTGGTATACACGAACTACATGCAGTTCGCCGCAGACGTCAAGGCGGGCGAGCCGGTGTTGTTGGACGACGGCAAGCTCCGGTTGGAAGTGTTGGAGACCAATGGAAAAGACGAGGTGCGCTGCCGCATCCAATACGGCGGGGTGTTGAAGCCCCGGAAAGGCATCAACCTCCCGAGCACAGCCATTTCCCTGCCGTGCATCACGGAGAAGGACGCGGCGGATTTGGCCTTTGCCTTGGAGCACGACGTGGATTGGATCGGCTTGTCCTTTGTACGGCGCGCCGAAGACATCCGGGAGTTGCGCGGCATCATCGATGCGGCCGGGAGCCACGCCCGGATCGTGGCGAAGATTGAGAAGCCAGAGGCGCTCGATGATTTGGACAACATCCTGCGGTGCACCGACGCGGTGATGGTAGCCCGCGGCGACCTCGGGGTGGAGGTGCCGATGCAAGAAGTACCGATGATCCAGAAGGACATCATCCGGCAGTGCATGGAGCACGGTCGGCCGGTGATTGTGGCGACCCAAATGATGGAGTCAATGATCGAAGCCGCGGTGCCGACCCGGGCCGAGGTGAACGACGTGGCGAACGCGGTCCTTGACGGCGCCGATGCGGTGATGTTGAGCGCCGAGACCAGCGTGGGGGCCTTCCCGGTGAACGCGGTCCGTGCCATGACCGAAATCTGCGCCTCCGTGGAGCGCCACGACCACGTGTACCACCACGAGCGTCCGCCATTCAGCCCGGATGAGGACCGGTTCATCAGCGACAGCATTTGTTACAACGCGTGCCGCTTGGCCAAGCGGGTGGAAGCGAAGGCCATCGTCACGATGTCCTTCTCCGGTTACACCGCCATGCAGGTGGCCAGCCAACGTCCGGCGTGCGACATTCATTTGTTCACGGCGAACAAGCGGATCTTGAAGCAAATGAGCTTGGTGTGGGGCGTGCGCGCCTTCCCGTATTTGAAGATGGTCAGCACGGACCACACCATTGCGGACATCAAGTACGTGCTCAAGAAAGATGGGCGGCTTGACCAAGGTGATTTCGTGATCCATTTGGCCTCGATGCCCATCGCCGATGCGGGCATGACGAACATGCTGAAGCTGAGCCGGGTTTAAGCCCCTCCCTGCGCGTTGCGGCTTATCTTTGCGCGCGATGAGCAAACGATTCCCCGAGCGCGGCGCCCTCAACTTGTCGGCGACTGCGGATGAAATCTTGTCTGTTTGGGATGACGAGCAGACCTTTCGCAAGAGCGTAGAAAGCCGTCCTGCGGACCGGCCCTTCGTGTTCTTCGAAGGCCCGCCTTCCGCAAACGGCATGCCCGGCATTCACCACGTGATGGCCCGCGCCTTGAAGGACATCGTCTGCCGGTACCAAACCCTGAAGGGTTTTCGGGTGGAGCGCAAGGCCGGCTGGGACACCCACGGCTTGCCGGTGGAATTGGGCGTGGAGAAGGAACTGGGCATCACGAAGGAAGACATCGGCAAGCGGCTCAGCATCGAGGAGTACAATGCCGCGTGCCGCGAGGCGGTCATGCGCTATACGGACGTGTGGAACGACCTGACCCACAAAATGGGGTACTGGGTGGACATGGAATCGCCCTACGTCACCTACGAGCCCAAATACATGGAGTCGGTTTGGTGGCTGCTCAAGCAACTGTATGACAAGGGGTTGATTTACAAAGGGTATACGATTCAACCGTACAGCCCCAAGGCTGGGACGGGCCTGAGTTCGCACGAGCTGAACCAGCCCGGTGCATACCGCGATGTGAAGGACACGACGGTGGTGGCCCAATTCCGGACGCCGGTGGACTGCGCAAACCGCATCAAGGCCCATGTCGGGGAAGGTGCAGCGGCCCTCGCCGAGTTGCCGGTGGATTTCTTGGCGTGGACGACCACCCCGTGGACGTTGCCTTCGAACACGGCCCTGACGGTGGGCCCGGACATCACCTATGCTTTGGTCCGCACTCGGAACCGGTACACGGACGAAGAAGGGCTCGTGGTGCTCGCAGAAGCCCTGGTGGGCAAGCACTTCGGAGGGAAGAAGGCTCCGGCGCACGAGGTGGTGGCCACGTTCAAAGGACAGGACATTTGCGGGGCGCGCTACGAGCAGCTGCTCGACTGGGCCACCCCGATGGAGGATGTGGCGGATGCGTTCCGCGTCATCCCAGGGGATTTCGTCACCACGGAGGACGGAACGGGCATCGTGCACACGGCACCGACCTTCGGTGCGGACGACGCCCGCGTGGCGGCCGCTGCTGGGGTGCCGCCGATGTTGGTGGAGGATGAGCACGGCAACCCGGTGCCGCTGGTGGACTTGCAGGGCCGGCTACGAGTCGGTCCTTTGGCCGGACGCTACGTCAAGGAGGAGTACTACGACGAGGGAGAAGCGCCGGAGCGTTCCGTGGATGTGGAGATTGCCATTGCGCTCAAGGAGCGGGGGCGGGCGTTTTTGGTCGAGAAGTACGAGCACAATTACCCCCACTGCTGGCGGACCGACAAGCCGATTTTGTACTACCCCTTGGACAGCTGGTTCATTCAGGCCACGGCAGCGAAAACACGCATGACCGAACTCAACGGCACCATCCGGTGGAAGCCGGCGAGCACGGGGACGGGCCGGTTTGGCAAGTGGCTGGAGAACCTGAACGATTGGAACCTGAGCCGGAGCCGGTTCTGGGGCATTCCGATTCCGATTTGGCGGACCGAGGATGGGGCGGAGACGCGGTGCATCGGATCCGTGGAGGAGTTGCAAGCGGCCTGCGAGGAGGCGGTGAAGGCGGGCGTGATGGCGGAGAATCCGCTCGCGGGATTTGTCCCCGGTGACATGAGCGCGGAGAATTACGCGCAAGTGGATTTGCACAAGCATTTCGCGGACCAAATCGTACTCGCCTCCAGCACCGGCGAGCCGATGCGCCGCGAATCCGACCTGATCGACGTATGGTTCGACAGCGGCAGCATGCCTTACGCGCAGTGGCACTACCCGTTTGAAAACAAGGAGAAAATCGACGCGGGTCAAGCCTTCCCGGCCGATTTCATCGCGGAGGGTGTGGACCAAACCCGCGGTTGGTTCTACACCCTGCACGCCATCGCGACCATGGTCTTTGACCGGGTGGCCTACAAGGCGGTCATCAGTAACGGTTTGGTGTTGGACAAAAACGGGCAGAAAATGTCCAAGCGCCTCGGCAACGCGGTCGATCCGTTCGCCACACTGAAGCAACACGGCCCCGACGCCACCCGCTGGTACATGATTTCCAACGCGCAGCCGTGGGACAACCTCAAGTTCGACGAAGCGGGCATCGGGGAAGTGACCCGGCGCTTCTTCGGCACCCTGCACAACACCTACAACTTCCTGGCGCTGTACGCGAACATCGACGGGTGGAATGGCGAGGCGGAAGCGCCGGCGGTGGCGGACCGTCCGGAAATCGACCGCTGGATCTTGTCCCGGTTGCACTCGCTCATCGCGGAGGTGGACAGCGCTTACACCGACCTCGAGCCGACGCGTGCGGCCCGGGCCATCCAGGAATTCACGGTCGACGAGCTGTCGAATTGGCACGTGCGCTTGAGCCGGCGCCGGTTCTGGAAAGGCGACATGACCGCTGACAAGCTGAGTGCATACGCCACGTTGGCGGAGTGCTTGGAAGCGATCGCCGTTATGTCGGCGCCCATCGCCCCGTTTGTGATGGACCGCATCTACTGCGATTTGGCGGAAGCGCTCGCCCGCCCGCAAGGGGGAGGGGAGTGGCAAGAGTCTGTGCATTTGGCCCATTTCCCCGCTTCGGAAACGGCGAAGATCGACGGCGAGCTCGAGGCGCGGATGGCCCTAGGGCAGCAGTTGACGTCCCAAGTGCTCAGCCTGCGCAAGCGGGAAAAGCTGCGGGTGCGCCAGCCGCTTCGCCGCATCATGGTACCCGCGCTGACTGCTGATTTGCAGCGCCGCTTAAACGCCATTGCGGACCTCGTTTTGGCGGAGGTGAATGTGAAGGAGTTGGAAGTGCTGACGGAAGGCGATGGCGGCATTGTAAAGCAGGTGAAACCGGACTTCAAGGCACTGGGCCCGCGGTTCGGGAAGCGGATGAAGGCCTTGGCGAAAGCGGTGAGCGCGCTCACAGCGGATGAGGTAGCGGCACTCGAGCGGGACGGCCGGTTCGAAGTCCACCCGGATGACGGGCAGGGCCCTGCGGAGGTGTTGCTGTCGGATGTGGAAATCCAAACCCAAGACATCCCCGGCTGGACGGTCTCCGTCGAGGGCGGCGTGACCGTGGCCCTCGACGTGGTCCTCGACGACGCGTTGCGCGCCGAAGGCCTCGCCCGGGAGCTTGTGAACCGCGTCCAAAACCTCCGAAAAGACACCGGTTTGGAGGTCACCGATCGGATCCACTTAGTGGTTTCATCATCAAATGAATCCCGTCAGGCCTTCGAGCGGAATTTGGAGTATATTCGGGCCGAAGTCCTGGCGGAAGAGGTGGCATGGAAGAACGAAGGGCAGGGCGAAGAAGTAGAGTTGACCGATGGGGTGACCGTCGGTTTGGCATTGAGAAAATTGGGTTAAAGCAACCGAGATGGCAGAAAACCGTTATTCGGACAGCGACCTCGCGGAGTTCGAGGCGCTGATTCAAGGGAAGTTGGCAGTGGCAAAAGAGAATTTGCAGGAGCTGCAACGCGCTTTGTCGCACGAAGGAGACAATTCCACCGATGACACGTCGCCGACCTTCAAGATGATGGAGGACGGGTCGGAGACCATGAGCCGCGAGGAAACGGCTCAATTGGCCGCGCGCCAACAAAAGTTCATCGCGAACTTGGAAAACGCGTTGTTGCGGATCAAGAACAAGACCTACGGGGTGTGCCGGGTGACGGGCAAGTTGATTCCCAAGGAACGCTTGCGCTTGGTGCCGCACGCCACCATGTCGATCGAGGCGAAGAACCGCCAGTAACCAGGGATGCGCATCGGGCGATTGATCGCGTGGTGGTCCCTGCCGGTCTTGGTGGCGGACCAACTCTTGAAGTTTTACATCAAGACGGAATTCACCATCGGCCAAAAGGCCCCGTTGATTCCCGGGTTGATCGAGCTCCAATTCATCGAGAACGATGGGATGGCGTTTGGTTGGGCGTTGCCGGGTGATGCCGGGAAGCTCGCCTTGCGCGTGTTCCGGGTGATTGCAGCCGTGGCCATCGGCTGGTACTTGATGCACGCAGCAAAAACCGGAGCGCACCGGGGATTTTTGCGGTCCATTGCGCTGATTTGGGCTGGCGCTGTGGGCAACATCCTCGATTCGGTGTTCTATGGCAAGCTGTACTCGAAGTCCGGGTGGGATTACCCGGCGCAGTTCTTGCCGGAGGACGGCGGCTACGCAAATTGGTTCATGGCCGACGTGGTGGACATGTTCCATTTCACCGTGGAGTGGCCGCTGTGGTGGCCCCTTGCGAGCTGGCAGGGCCGCGAGATTTTTCCGCCGATTTGGAACATCGCGGATGCCGCCATTTCGTGTGCGGTGATTTGGATTTTAGTGAACCAAAAACGCTACTTCCAAAGCGCGGATTGACCGCCCAGGAGGTGCATTAAATTTTCGAGCGTTAGCGCGAAAACACGCAGTGGCGTTTAGATTTGGGAACAGAAACCTGCTCCCATGAAAAACGCAGCCTTGGCCGTTGTGGCCGCCATGACCTCCTTGTCGGTTTGGGGCCAGCGCCCTGCCACCTCCAGTGCGAAGTTCGATTTTACTGAAATCCCGACGGTGCCGGAAGAATTGGTGCGTGACCTGCAATTCATGCTGCACGCCGACCCCCAATTCTTCAACCTCGAAGACTTGCGCCGGTGGGGCGGCAACGCAGCCATCTTGAAGGAGGGCGAGCGCCTTTCAGGGATGTCGTATTACACCTACGAGCGCGAAGTGGCCTTTGTGGAGGCCGATGCGGGCCTCATTATTCAAGTGGCGCTAGGGGAAGGTAGCATGGGCCGCCGGACGCTGAAGAGCGAGGCCGTCAAGGGGGAAGAACAAACGTATTGGTACTTGGTCGACTATGACTTGCCGGTCACCGTTCAATTGACGGACGCCGACGGGGAGCTCCTCGACGGGTTTGAGCTGCCTTCAGGGGTTACGGTGCGCTATGGCAACGAAAAGGTGTCGACGATGGATTCGGGCAACGGCAGCTTCAGCTATTCCCGTTCAAAATTGGATTTCCGATCCGAATCGGACTTGGAGGTGGCCGTGCGCACGCTCGATGCGGGGCGTTTCATCCGGCGCAAGGCCGTGCTCACGCAGCTGTCCAATTTGGTCGACATCTTGGAGACCCGCCTCTACTTCAACAACGTCAAGGCAGAAGTGAATGTGGCGACTGCCAAGCACCGCAAAATCGATTACACGGCGCTCGACGCGGCCCAAGATCAGGCATTGGACGCCTTCAAGGCCCAGGACTGGGCGGCGCTCGAAGGGCCCATGGCCACGTGGGAGGAGTGGCTGCAGCGCGCGGACCTCATGAATCCAAAGGCCGAGGTGAACAAACCCATAGCGCGCGCGCTGCACATGAATTTGGCCCAAGCGCACCTCTACCGGCAGGCGTTTGCGGAATGTGCGCGCCACCTGCAAGCCGCGCGCGGGCTGACCGTTTCCATGGAGCCGGAGTGGGCCGAAATCGAAGCCTTGCGCACCCTGTTGGCCAATCGCCGCAAGGGCGCTTCCGCCAACGCCGGTTGGGCTGCCGACCCGGAAGCGGAGACCTTCAAGGCCATCGACCTGAAGGACGTGCTGGGCAAGCGTTCAGAAAACAAGGACATCGACATGTTTTCCGGCACCGACGTCTACGCCGGTTTCACAGAAGCCTTGCGGTCCTGGCAAGCGGTCGCCGAAGCCGATGCCCCGGAGCGGCAAGCAGCAGAAGCCACGGAACAAACCCTCGCCCAGCGACTGGGCAACCGCATCGAACCCACCATCGGCGGCTTCATGTTGCGCCTGAACCCGCTCCTCGATGGCGACCTCACCGGCGGAGCACTTCCCGAAGAGATCCTTTCCATCGACCGGTTGGTCTACTTGGACGTGTCCGGGATGGGCTTCACTTCCTTGCCTGACCAAATCGGCCGGTGCGGCACCTTGTCCACCTTGGTGCTGACGAACAACGCTTTGACCACATTGCCCGAATCCATCGGAGAATTGGGGAGCCTCAAGAAACTCGTTCTCAAAGGCAATCCGCTGTCGAGCATGCCCGCTTCGCTCCAGAACTGCCCGGAACTGAAGCAGGTCGATGTGCGTGGCACGGGCCTGACTCCCGAGGCAATTGGGGTTTTGCAGCGCACCTTGCCAGCGGGTTGCAAGCTGAAATTCGACGAGTGACCGGCTCGGCGCACCAATCTCCCCGTTTTGGTGCATTTTGCAGGCGATACCAACTCGTCTAAAACATGAAGAACCGACTGATTTTCACCCTCATCGGTGGGGTGCTGCTTTTTATTTGGCAGTTCATGGCGTGGGCCATGCCCGCGTTCCATTGGGACTCCATTTCCTACACCCCGGTGCAAATGCAGGTCCTGGAGGCCTTGGATGCGTCTGGCATGGAAACCGGCATGTACGTGCTGGGGCAGCCCGACCCAGCTTCGTACAACGAGGCCGGCGCGGCGGAAGCCCAAATGGAAGCCCTCAAAGGCAAGGGATACGCTCGCATCAACTACATCCGGGATTACGAAAGCAACATGGGCATGAACATGGTTCGGGGGCTGCTCGTGTGCTTCCTCATGGCCTACCTCTTCCACGGGCTCGTGGGGAATTTGAAGGCCGACGGCATGAAGGAGCGGGTGCTGCACGGGATTGGTTTTGGCGTGGTCTTCTACTTGTTCATGCCGTACACCAACTTCATTTGGTTCAAGGACCCGGACATTTGGGCGTATGTGGCTGACGCGGTCGTGCCTTGGGCCTTGCTGGGCGCGATCAGTTTCAAATTCCGGAATCTGACATCCTGATTTATGTGAATTTTGGGCCGGGATACCCGCCCGAATGCGTGAAGCCACCCTGAAATAGGTGAACAGGTGAAGAAGGGCTAAACTTGCTGTAATTCAGGGGTCAACGAAGGCAGTGAGGACATGAAATGATGCGCTGCAACGTAATTTTGCATATTCTTTACATGCTCGTTGTACCATCATGCATAGCTTTGACGCTTAACAAGTGACAGGTTAAGCGGTCACCCACATGAACGAAGCCGGAGGTTGGCGCATCACCCTTCGGCTTCGTC
>CBFHPD010000004.1:0-4451 GCA_965657495.1 uncultured Flavobacteriales bacterium | reverse complement strand
CCCGACGACCCGCCTTCCGTCACCCCGTGGGAGGTTTCTGTCTCGTCCCACGTCACCCGCCAATGCGCGCCCGGCGCGTAGGCCGAGCTGCTTGCGAGCGGATCGAACGAGGTCGACACTTTCTTTCGGTCCCCTGAAGGGTGGTGGATGCCCACCGCCTCTGTGGCCGGCACCCCCGTGGCATCCCATCCCGCGAGGTAGGGCGTCCACGACTCGAAAATGGGGTCTTCGACCTCCATCAAAAGGAAGTCCGAACCGGTGATGTTGGAACCGGTCATGTCATCGGAACCGGTCAAGAAAAACACACCGGTGCGGTCGTGGGAGTTCAAACTGATGGCCCCCCCACACTCGAGGTACTCGTAATTGTACCGGGCTTTGAGGTACGCCCAGTCCGTATCCGCCATGTCGTCGGCGCAGTGGAAGGACGAGAGGAGCAACTGCCGGCAGTCGCGCGCGGTGTTGTTCACCATTGCCCCAGAACAGTAGAAAATGCTCCCGCCCATCGAAACGCGCAACCGCACCACGGCGTCGCGCTGGCACACCCAGTCGGCGCCTTCTGGACAGTTGACATCGACCTGGCAGAAATCGCTGCCTCGGTCGCCCCCGTCCCCGACGAGGTCGAACGCTTCGGGCAGCCAAAGGTACCGGATGAAATAGCCCACTCCGTTGATGCGAAGCGAGGGCGTGCCGATCGTGCCGATCGGCTGGGTGTACGTCATTTCCACCACATCGCCGGGCACCTCGCCCGTGACGTACCGGCCGTGGTCGTTGTTCTCGGAGGCATCGACGGTCGCGTCGGCGTAGGCCGTGGGGAAGGCTCCGGCCGGGGTTTGGCACACCAACTCGCCCCCTGGCGGAAGGTGCATTTGCTCAAAATAAAGTGCCAAGGCCGGCGCACCCGGGACTTCCACCTGCAACCGCCAAACCTCCGAAGTCCCCTCCACGCTGTGCTCCGCCTCCGCAAAAAAGTCCCAATCGGCCTCCAAGATCTCCCCGATGTACGTCTTGCCGGTGTGCTCTTCGTGCCAGTGCGCCCGGTTCCAAAACGACTGCACATCGGGCGCCGGCAGTTCAACGTGTTGTTGGGCAAGTGCCAGCAGGGGCAGGAGCGTCAGCAGGGTCGCAATCAGTCGCATATTCAATCGGTTCGCAGGAGGTTTCAAAAGAAGCGGTCAAGTTACGGTATTCACCACCACATTTGGGAAAATTGGGTAGGCCAAATCCCATGCCCGTCTGCGATTTGGGTAAATTGCGGCTTCCATTGCGAAAAAAACCGCTTCATGCACACTTCCTTCCTGTACTCGGCCCTGCTTGTTTTGATGATGATCCCGACGCTGGCCTCCGCACAAGCATCTTCCCGCGAAGCCGAGGCCCAGAAATTCAACACCTTGCTGTACTACATCGACGAGATTTACGTCGACTCCGTGGACACCCATGAGCTCGTGGAAACCGCGATTGTCAGCATGTTGGAAGAGATGGATCCGCACTCGGTGTACATTCCAGCGGAAGAGCTGCAGGCAGCGGACGAGCCCTTGAACGGGAACTTCGAAGGGGTGGGCATTCAATTCAACATCTTCAAAGACACCATCATGGTGGTCAGCCCCATCTCCGGCGGTCCTTCGGAAAAGCTGGGCATCCTCGCCGGCGACCGCATCGTCACCGTTGACGGGGAAGTCGTGGCCGGAACTGGTGTGACCAACAAAGACGTGCAGCGCCTGCTGAAGGGCCCCAAGGGCACCCTCGTCACCGTCGGCATCAAGCGCTCCGGCGTGGCGGAACTCATCGAATTTGAAATCATCCGGGACAAAATCCCCATTTTCTCGGTGGACGCGGCCTTCATGGTTGCACCGGGCATCGGGTACATCAAGGTGAACCGCTTTGCGAAAACCACGATGGAGGAGTTCATGACCGCGCTCGCTGATTTAAAGGCAGACGGCATGAAGGACTTGATTTTGGATTTGCAAGGCAACGGAGGCGGCATGTTGCGCACAGCAACGCACATGGCGGATACCTTCCTATCGGATGACAAACTCATCGTTTACACCGAGGGGCGTTCCTTCCCGAAGGAGGAAACCCAAGCGTTCCGTCGGGGCGGATTTGAAGAAGGACGGCTGTGCGTGTTGATTGACCAAGGTTCAGCGTCGGCCTCTGAAATCGTGTCCGGTGCGGTGCAGGATTGGGACCGCGGGCTCATTTTGGGACGGCGCAGCTTCGGCAAAGGATTGGTCCAACGCCCCGTGAACTTGCCCGATGGCTCGGCGGTGCGGTTGACCGTTCAGAAATACTACACGCCCTCCGGCCGGTGCATTCAAAAGCCCTACGAGGAAGGCGTGGACGCGTACCGTCAGGAAAAGTACGCCCGCTACGAAAGCGGCGAACTGCTCTCGCTTGACAGCCTCGACCTGCCGGATTCATTGCAGTATGAGACCCTCCTCAAAGGCCGGACGGTCTACGGCGGCGGTGGCATCTTGCCGGACATCTTCGTTCCCTTGGACACGACCGACAACTCCAAGTACTTCTCGAACATTTTGCGCAAGGGGCTCGACAACCGGTACGCGCTGATGTATGTGGACAGTTTGCGCGATGACCTTGAGGTGCGTTACCCGGATGAAGACAGCTTCGTGGAATCGTTCCGTTTGACCACGGACGAGGTGGATGCCTTCCTCGATTTCGTGGAAACGTCGGGGGTGGAATTTGACGAGGACGGCTGGGAGCGGTCCGGGGACGCGATCCAGTTGCGGTTGCGGGCAATGATTGGCCGCAACCTGCATGAAGGCTCTACGTTCTACCGAATCATCAGCGATTTGAACGAAACGCTCACCCGTGCAGTGGAGGTGCTGCAAGACGGGACGTTTGACCGCACGAATCTTGCACACCGCACCTTCTGATGTTAATTTTGTCAATCCAAAAACCCAACCCCATGAAATTGAATCGCTTCCCCTTGATGGCAGTGATCGCGGGCATGACCTTGTATGCTTGCGGCGACAGCAGTGAAACCAACAGCAACGCAGCAGCTCCCGACGCGCCAGCGCAAGCTGCGGAACAACCCATGGACCCTGCCCGCCAAGAGGCACAAGCCCCTGCAGCCCCCACCACGGTCATGACGTTTGCTGAATACGAGCACGACTTCGGCAACATGAACGAAGGCGATGTGGTGACCCACGTGTTTGAGTTCACCAACACGGGCAGTGAACCGTTGGTCATCTCCAAGTGCAAGGGCTCGTGCGGGTGCACGGTACCGGTTTGGCCCAAGGAGCCCATCGCCCCAGGCGCCACCGGCAACATCGAAGTGAAATTCAACTCGAAGGGCAAGAAAAACGCCCAAACCAAGCGGGTCACCATCGACGCCAACACGGATCCGGCACAGACCATCCTCACCATCAAGGCCCAGGTGACTCCCAATCCCATGATGGCGAAATAAACGCATTCAAACCGCGTTGAAAACCCGAGCGTCCGCGGATGTTCGGGTTTTTTAATCCTCATTTTGCTCCATGAAACGCAATTTACTCTTCCTCCCTTGCCTGCTCGTGGCATTGTGGGGACACGCCCAGGAGGATCCGAGCATCGGCCTGCGGGGCGGACTCGCGAACGGGTTGGCGGTGAAGTGGTTCTTGACCGGTGACACCGAAGCCATCGAAGGCATCCTGACCTTCCGGAATGCCACCAGCGGCGCTTCCACTTTCGCCATCGCCGCCTTGTACGAACTGCACAACTACGATTTCGCATCGGAGCAGCTTCGATGGTATTACGGAGCGGGACCGCACCTCGCCCTCGGCAGCAACGATGCCGGAGCGTCCACCGTCGACATCGGCCTCGATGGCATCATCGGCATCGCGTACCGGATCCAAGACGGCCCCATCAGCTTGAGTGCCGATTGGAAACCGGGCATCGCCATCATCGGTGGCGGCGGATTGGTCGGCGACGAGGGCGCCATCACGCTGCGCTTTCAGCTTTGATGCAACGCAAGAAAAAAGGAGGCCCCTGAGGACCTCCTTTTTTCTTGATCGATCCCTCGGGATCACATCTTGCCTTTCATCATGCGGTTCCAGTACAAGTAGGGCAACCCGTACTTCTTTAAAATCCACATGCTCCAATTCTCCTTCGTGGTGTCCACGAATTTGCTCAAGAACGGATCGCTGTCGCGCACATTGTCGTACTTGAACTCCGCCAGGACCATCTTGCCATAACCCGTCACCAGTGGGCACGAGCTGTAGCCCTCGTACTTCTTGACGCCCAGTCCTTGCGACTGAATCATCGCCAAGATGTTGTCCACCACGACCGGCGCTTGCTTCCGGACCGCTGCACCAGTTTTTGCGGTGGGCAGGGCGGCCACATCGCCCAGCCCGAAGACATTCGTGTACTCGTTGTGTTGGAGCGTGAACTTGTCCACGTTGAGCCATCCTTTCGATGGGCCTTCTTGGTGGGCCAGCGGGCTTGCTTTCACGAAATCC
>CBFHPD010000003.1:0-17691 GCA_965657495.1 uncultured Flavobacteriales bacterium | reverse complement strand
CGCTCAGTCCGACGAAATCGGCATCACGCTCACCACCTCCATTCCGCCGAACACCACCAACGCCGCACCGAATTCCAGCCCGCAATTCGTGAACTACCCGCCTGCGGCCATCTGCCGCAATTTCGCGTTCATCATGGACCACAGTGCTACGGATGCGGACGGCGACAGTTTGGCCTACAGCTTTTGTAACCCCATCAATGGTGGCACGGCCTTTGACCCCGCTCCCACGCCGCAGCCGGCCTTCACCTTTACGAACATCCCGTACACGCCCGGATTCAGCGCCGCAGACCCCATCACGGACAACCCGAATTTTCAAATCGATCCAGTAACCGGCCAAATCACGGGCACGCCGACGCAGGTGGGCCTCTTCGTCATCGGCGTGTGCGTCAGCGAATACCGCAACGGCGAGTTGATCAACACCGTACTGCGTGATTTCCAATTCAACGTGGTCAGCTGTGACCCCAACATCATCTCCTCTGTTCAACCCCAAACCGCGGAACAGCTGTGCGTCGGAGAAACCATGACCTTCGAGAACAACAGCGTGAACGGCCAGTTTTTCGAATGGAATTTTGGGGTGGAAGGCGCTGCGGGCGATGTGAGCACGGATTTCGAGCCCACCTACACCTTCCCGGACACGGGCGTTTACGAGGTCATGCTCGTGGCGAATCCGGGGTGGCCGTGCGCCGACACCTCCTTCCAGACCTTTTACGTGTACGAGCCCATCGAACCGACGGTGGTGCTTGAGGACTACATGTGCTCGGAGAACACATCGTATTTCGCCTTCGACGCGCAGGGGGCGTTCAATGCCGCCACGCAGCTCAATTGGAGTTTTGAAGGCGGTACGCCGAGCGATGCCAACGTCGAGTCGCCTTCGTGGATCCATTTCAACAACGCCGAGTCGTTTGAGGTGAATTTGATTGCTTCGCACTTCGGGTGCACGGCAAGCACGACGTTTACGTGGGATGCGCCGCCTTGGCCGGAGGCCGCAATTGAGGACCAAACCTCGTTCTGCCAAGGATTCACGTTTGACTTTGCGAACAACTCGGTGGATGCGGAAGATTTCTTGTGGGACTTCGGGACGGGCAACTCCGCGGATGTGAGCACGGCGTATTCGCCGACATTCATCTACCCGTCCGATGGGGTGTACGAGGTCACGCTCATCGCGTCAGCGGAGTACACCTGCCCCGACACCGCCACCGCAGCGGTGGAAATCTTCCCGCTCATCGACCCCACCTTCCCTCCCCTGACGCCGGACTGTTTCTCAACGAACAACTTCGCCATGTCGGTCGTCGCCTCCAACATCCCCGAGACCACGTACGCGTGGGACTTCGGTGGACCGACCGTGTCCGCCAATGTGTCGGGCGGGAACGTGAGCAATTTGGTCTACGCCGAGCCGGGCACCTTTGACATCACGGTGACGGCTACGGCCAACGGCTGCGATGTGGAGCACACAGAAACGGTCTGGGTCATCGAAGACCCGACGATCAATTTCCAGGCGGGACCGCTTTCCGGCTGCCCCCCTCATTTGGTCAATTTCACCAACCTGTCCACCACGGAAACCGCCACCACCTACCTCTGGCGCTTCGGCGATGGCAGCACCTCCCCGGCCGCGAACCCTTCCCACGTCTACGAAGTGGCGGGGAACTTCCCGGTGACGCTCGAAATGACCACCGGCGGCTACTGCGCCCAGGAATTGATGCTGCAAATCCCATCGTACGTGGACATCTATGCGCCGCCCGATGCCGGCTTCGACATCGAACCCAACGTGGTGGACATCCTGACCCCCACGGTGCAAGTGACCTCGTTCGCCAGTCCGGGCGCCGAGTGCTTCTACTACTTCGGTGACGGCGGCAGCTTGAACGGCTGCGAAGGCTCGTACACCTATTCAGAGGGCGGGCTGTTCACCGTGACCCAAACCGTGGTGAATCCAGCCGGGTGCACCGCCACGGCGGAGGGCCAGGTGGCCGTAAACGGCACGGTGTTTTACGCGCCCACGGCGTTCAGCCCCAACAACGATGGGATGAACGACGTGTGGATGCCGGCTGCCTTGGGCGTGACGGCGTACCGCTGCGAGGTGTACAACCGGTGGGGTGAGAAGATTTGGGAGACCACGGATCCCGAAACCCCGTGGTTGGGCCAAATCAGCGATGGCGCCCACTACGCGCCAGACGGGCTCTACCATTTCCGTGTTTGGTACGAGGACCAATTGCGGATGCCCACCGAACATTCCGGCTTGATTACATTGATTCGTTGAGGATTGCTTGCGAGTCCCAACGGAAGTCCTATCTTCGCGAGGAAGCGAACGACAGATGAGCGATTACAACAACAACGACGAGGTCTACTCCGTACGGGTTCCGGCGGGAAAGCGCACCTACTTTTTTGACGTGAAAGAGACGCGGGGCAAGGACCTGTACCTGACGATTACCGAAAGCAAGCGGCGCGGCGAGGGCGAAGGATTCTCCAAGCACAAAATCTTCCTGTACCGGGAGGACTTTGAGAAGTTTGAGGAAGGGTTCGTCGAAGCCGTGGACAAAATCGGCGAACTGATGGACACGGGCAACTACCGCGATCCCATCGCCGAGCGCGCTGCGTCCATCTCGGAGGAGAGTGCAGAAGGAGAAAGCGAGGACAAGCCTGCGGACGGCGACGTTTCGTTCGACGACCTCTGATCCGGAGCTGCGGGTTTTTTGGTTGAAAACTCGCCTCCGAAGGCGCGGGCGAGCCGCCTATCTTTGGGGGAACGCTCAACCATGGAAATCACCTACCTCGGACATGCGGGCATCCTGTTGAACACCGGGTCTTCCCGCGTGGCAATCGATCCGTTCATCACGCCCAATCCCCAAGCACAGGCCGCGGGCTTCAGCTTGGACCACTTGCAGGTGGATGACCTGCTGTTGACGCATGGCCACGAAGACCACGTGGCGGATGCGCCTGTTTTGGCGGCCCGTCCGGGGGTGACCGTGATCGCGAATTACGAGGTGGCGATGTGGATGCAAGGGAAAGGCGCACATTCGGTGCTGCCCATGAACCACGGCGGCGTACTGCAGCGTCCCTACGGCCATGTTCGGATGGTGAACGCGGTGCACTCGTCCACCCTGCCCGATGGCACGCCCGGCGGGAACCCCGCGGGGTTCATCATCGAAACCGGCGGGTTCCGAATTTACCACGCGGGCGACACAGCGCTGACCATGGACATGGAGTTGATCGGCCGGTATTGGACGCCTGATTTGGCCTGCCTGCCCGTGGGCGATGTGTTCACGATGGGGCCTGAAGATGCGCTGGCGGCGGCGGAGATGTTGGATTGCGACCGGTTTTTGGCCTTGCACTACGACACCTTCCCTCCCATCGCCCTCGACGACGACCGGAAGCAGCGGGCGCAAACGGCCTTTGCAGCACTTGGTAAAGAACTTATTTTCCTCCAAATTGGAGATCAAATCACCGCCTGAACGGCACACGAGCAACATGGGTAAAATCATTGCAATAGCGAACCAAAAAGGCGGCGTCGGGAAGACGACCACAGCGATCAACCTCAGCGCGAGCTTCGGCGTACTCGAGTACAAGACGCTGCTCGTGGACGCGGACCCGCAAGCGAATGCCACCAGCGGAGTGGGCATCGAGCCCACATCGGTGGAGCGCGGGACCTACGAGGCGCTCATCGGTGACGGGGATGCGCGGTCGCTCATCGTGGGCACGGACACGCCCAACTTGGACTTGCTGCCGGCTCACATCGATTTGGTCGGGGCGGAGATCGAGCTGATTTCGACGGAGGAACGGGAACACCGGTTGGCGCAGGCGCTCGCTCCGGTTGTGGACGATTACGATTTCATCATCATCGACTGCTCCCCGAGTTTGGGCCTCATCACCGTGAATTCGCTCGCTGCGGCGGATGCGGTGTTGATCCCGGTGCAATGCGAGTACTTTGCGCTCGAGGGGTTGGGCAAGCTCTTGAACACCATCAAGATTGTGCAAGACCAAATCAACCCGCGGTTGTCCATCGAAGGCATCCTGCTGACCATGTACGACACGCGGCTGCGCCTCGCAAATCAGGTGGTGGACGAGGTGCGCACGCACTTCCAAGACCTCGTGCTCAACACCATCATCCACCGGAATACACGGCTTGGGGAAGCGCCGAGCTACGGAGAGAGCATCATCATGCACGATGCGTCGAGCAAGGGTTCGGTGAATTATTTGAACCTCGCGCGCGAGCTGCTGCAGCGGAACAACCTCACGCAAATCGACGCAGCGAACAAACAATTCCAAGCCCCCAATTCCTGAACATGGCAAAAAAGCAACCCGCTTTGGGACGAGGCTTGAATGCCTTGTTGAGCAATGCACCGAGCGAGAAGGCGGCCGCGCGTCCGGTGGCAGCGGTGGCGCCGAGAGAGCCCGAGGTTGTCGGCAACATGGCCGGCCAAATCGCCATGGTCTCCATCTCCCAAATCGAAGCGAACCCGGGCCAGCCGCGCCGGGAGTTCAACGAGGAGGCACTCAACGAGTTGGCGGAAAGCATTTCAGAGCTCGGCATCATCCAGCCCATCACCGTGCACAAGGTGCGGGCGAACCGCTACCAAATCATCTCCGGCGAACGCCGCTTCCGGGCCTCCCAGCGGGCTGGCTTGACGGAAGTGCCGGTCTACATCCGGGAAGTCAACGACCAAACCCTCCTCGAGATGGCCTTGGTCGAGAACATCCAGCGGGAAGACCTGCACGCCATTGAAGTGGCGGTTTCCTTGGACCGGTTGATCAAGGAGTGCAACCTGACACACGACCAACTGGGGAAGCGCATCGGCAAGAGCAGGTCCGCGATTTCGAACCACTTGCGGCTGCTCAACTTGCCCGCCGCCATCCAGATGGAGGTGGCGAGCAAGGCCATCACGATGGGGCATGCGCGGGCGTTGTTGGCGTTCACGGATTTGGCGGAGCAGTTGGCCGTGTGCGAGCGCATCAAGGAGGAAGGGCTGAGTGTGCGGCAAGTGGAGGAACTGGCGCAGCCCGTGCCAGCCGGGACCACGAAGCGGGTGACGAAGCCGGTGCTCAGCTTCGATGAGCGGAAGGTGGACGAGGATTTGCGGAAGCAGTTTGGGCGGCAGGCGGCGCTGAAGTCGAAGGGCGATGGATCGGGGAAGATTGAGATTGCTTACGCCGATGCGGACGATCTGCACCGGATTTTGCAGATGATGAACCTGTGAGGTGGGGGGTCGCTTGCGGCCTGATTTGGTGGGCCGCGACGGGGTGTTGGGGCCAAACCGATTCGCTCGAGCAGGCACGTGCTGAACGCGACCGCCGGATCCACCGGACCACGGTGGCGGCGGCGGTGGTGCCGGGTGCGGGGCAACTGGTGAACCGGAAGTACTGGAAGGCACCGATTGTTTGGGCGGGGGTGTGGTGGACGGTGTCGAGCATTCAATTCAACGCGCGGGAGTTTCAGGTGTTTCGGGATGCCTTGGTAGCAGAGACCGACGGGGACGAGGGAACGGTGAATGCGACGGGGTTCTCGGCGGCGGAATTGAACGACCGCGCCCTGTTTTACCGCCGGCAGCGGGACGTCAGCTTCCTTGCTTTGCTCGCGGTGCACGGGCTGTCGGTGCTGGACGCGAACGTGGATGCCCACCTGATGGAATTTGATGTCTCGGAGAACTTAAAGGCCGGATTGCACGTAGAACCGATGCCGGATGGCCGGGGGGTGTGGGGCGTGGGATTGCGCTGGGATTTGGCTAAAAATCCCCATTCCCCGGTCCACGTCCGCGCTACTTGGTAAAAAAGACGCATTTTTGACCCGATTCAAACCTGACCCATGCTTTCGATGATTCCTTGGTTGCTGCTTGCCCTGTTGGTGGTGGAACAGCTGATTTTCCTGCCCAAACTGCTCAAGCGCGCGAACCTGCCGAGCTGGCAAGGAGCGGTGCCCGGCCTGCATTTGCTGGCCTTTTTGAAGCTCATCGGTCGGCCGTGGTACTGGATTTTCCCGCTGCTCGTGCCGGGCATCAACATCCTGATGCTGGGCATCATGCACGTGGAGCTGGGCATCGTCTTCGGCAAGCGTTCGACGGCCGATCAATGGAAAATGGGGGCGCTCCCTTGGTGGGGCATGGTGGAGTTGGCCCGTGGCACGGACGCCCATGTGGGGCCGCGCGACTGGAGCCGGACGCGGAAGTCCGCGGTGCGCGAATGGAGCGAAAGCATCCTGTGGGCGGTGGTCGTGGCGACGATTGTGCGCAGCTTCGTCTTCGAAGCGTTCAAAATCCCCACGGGCTCCATGGAAGGCAGCATGCTCGTCGGCGATTACCTGTACGTGAGCAAAACCGCTTACGGCCCCAAGGTGCCGATGACGCCGATGACCGTGCCGTTCATGCACAACGTCTTGCCCTGGAACATGACCTCGAGCTACCTCCCGTGGTTCTCCCTGCCGTACATGCGGCTGCCGGGCACGGGCGAGGTGGAGCGGTACGATGCGGTGGTGTTCAACTTCCCGCACGGGGACACCATTGTGGTGCACCCGGATTTGGCGGGCCACGACTACTACGCTTTGGTCCGTCAACAAGCCATTGCGGCAGCGGGCAACAACATCCCCACCTACCTCAGCAACACGACCAAATACGATGCGGTGGCGCGGAAGCAGCTCGCTCAGCAGCACGGCCTGCGCGCCCGGCCCATGGACAAGATGGAGCACTATGTGAAGCGGTGCGTGGGCTTGCCCGGTGAACGGATCAGCGTCCTCGAAGGACAATTGCACATCAACGGGAAAGCCGTGGAGAATCCAGCGGGGCTGCAATTCGACCACGAGGTGCACTTTGTGAACAGCCAAGCGGCCAAGCGGGCGTGGAATGAATTGGGGTTGACGAACATCGATGTGGCGGGCCAAATGCGCGCCGACGGCGAACAGGTGGTGGCCACCTTGGCCTTGACGGAAACCGAGGCCCAACAGCTCCGGGAGAGCGCCCTGGTGTCCGAAGTCACCCGCTTGTTCCACGAGGAGTACCGCGGGCGGCTGGCCATGTTCCCCAACGTATCCACCCCCGAATTCGATGAATGGGACCCGGACAACTTCGGTCCCATCACCATTCCGAAAGCGGGCGAAACCGTGGCGTTGAATGCACGGAACCGGGCGGTTTATCGGCGCGTGATTTCCGTGTACGAAGGGCACGACTGGGTGGAGCAAGGCGACAAGGTGCTCATCGACGGCGTTCCGGCGACGAGCTACACCTTCGAGCAAGACTACTACTGGATGATGGGCGACAACCGCCACCACTCGGCCGATTCGCGGATGTGGGGCTTTGTGCCGGAAACGCATGTGGTGGGGCGGGCTTCGTTTGTTTGGTTCTCGAAGATGAACGCGGCGCAACACGGAACGTCCGGCGTGCGGTGGGACCGCGTGTTCAGCGCAGTGAAGTGACCCCGGTCTTGCCGGTAGCGCCGTTTCCGCCCCTGCACTGGTGGCGGCTGGCGCAGGGAGGAGGAGCGGTGGACGGCGCGGAGGCGTTTGTCAAGCAGTCGGAACGCAGCCGGTTGCGGCTCGCGAGTGCGGGCGGGCCGACGACGATGGCGTGGAACGTGGAGCACGCCGGGGGCAACCGCCCGACGGATGAGATGCCGCTTTCCCTCCACACCCCGCCGCGGGTGCGGTGGCGGATGCTGGAAACGGATTACGGGACGGCGCCTTTTTTCGAGCACATCGCCCCGGAGTTGGAGCCGATCTTCCTCCACCCGCCGGCGACGTTGGGCGAATTGGCGCGGTGGAGCTGGGAGTGGGTGAGCGAATGGACCGGCTGGTCGGTGCCGCCGGTGACGGAAGCGCCGGCATGGGACGCCGAGCGGGCGGCAGCGGGCTGGGACTTGAGGGACCGGCAGGCGCTCCGCGGGCGGGGCTGGCATTTCGAAGCCTACCCGCAGGTGTTCGCGCCGGCGACAGGATTCATCGCACGGTGCAGCGTCCTGGACGCGCTGATGCACTTGGGACCGGAGTTGGGTGGGCGCTTGGAGGAGTTGGTGCGCTCAGAGCACGGTTGAGCTAGGGGCCTCGGTGACGGGAACGTCGAGGAAACAGTCGAGCAGGATGATGCGCTCGATTTGGACCAAAAAATAAACGCGGTACTCGAGCACCTGCACGCTCCGCACATCCCCCGGCATCCCCTTGAATTGCGCCTTACGGGTCTGCCCCTGCGGATTGAGCGCCAGCTGCTGCAAACGGGTCAGGATGGTCCGGCGCGCGTTCTCCGCCCCCACCAAACTCACAGCCTGCGCGGCTTCGATCAACTCCTGGAACGATTTGACGGCCTGGGGCGCCACAATGATTTCGTATGCCATGACCCCACGAAGGTACGCTTTCATCGTACTTTCGCGCACCATGGAAACGACTGAACTGAAACTGACGCCGCTCGACGCCGAGCACGACGCCTTGGGCGCGAAAATGGTGCCCTTTGCTGGGTACCGCATGCCCGTGACCTATGCCGGTTTGACCGAAGAACACCACGCTGTGCGGCAGCGCGTCGGCATGTTCGATGTTTCCCACATGGGCGAGTTCATCGTGCAGGGTCCCCAAGCCCTGGACCTCATCCAGTGGATCACCACAAACGACGCCGCGAAACTCGTCGATGGCCAGGTCCAGTACAGCTGCATGCCCAATGGCGAAGGCGGCATCGTGGACGATTTGCTCGTTTACCGCTTCAACGCGGAGTCGTTCATGCTCGTGGTGAACGCCTCGAATTTGGAGAAGGATTGGGCCTGGATCACGGGCCAAAACCGATTCGATGCCACCGTGGAGGACCGCTCCGAGCAGTTTGCCCTCATCGCCGTCCAAGGCCCAGAGGCAACGGCCGCCGTCGCCCCCCATTTCAAAGGCACGCAGGCGCCCGGTGACCTCAAATACTACACGTTCACCGAAGGCACCTTCGCCGGCGTGCCCACCATTTGCTCCGCCACGGGATACACCGGGGCGGGCGGCTACGAATTGTATGTGCCCACGGAACAGGCGGTGGTGGTTTGGAAAGCGCTGCTCGAGGCGGGCGTTCCGCCTTGCGGGCTCGGCGCGCGGGACACCCTGCGCCTCGAAGCCGGTTTCTGCCTGTACGGCAACGACATCGACGACACCACTTCCCCCATTGCAGCCGGACTGGGCTGGATCACGAAGTTCACCAAGGACTTCGTGGACCGCGAGCGGTTCGAAGCAGAAAAGGCGAACGGGTCGGAACAGCGGCTCCGGGGACTCGTCATCACCGAGCGCGGCATCCCGCGCCAAGGTTACGCGGTGGAGGACGCGGCCGGGGACGTCATCGGGCGCGTGACCAGCGGCACGATGAGCCCCACATTAGGGCATGCCATCGGTTTGGCCTACCTTGCCGGCGAAAACGCCCAACTCGGCAGCACGGTGTACGTCCGGATTCGGAATAAAACCATCCCCGCGCAGGTCGTGCGTCCCGGTTTCTTGCCGCGCTGAGTCTGGGTCAGGCAATCAACCCACCGCCCCGCATGAAACGCGTAGAACTCTGCTTCTCCCCTGCTGAATTTGCTCTGTACGAGCGTGATTTTGAACTGGTTGTGGTCATCGACGTGCTGCGAGCCACGAGTGCCATGTGCACCGCGTTGCACCACGGCGTGGAGCGCATCCGGCCGGTGGCGAGCGTGGAGGAAGCGCGCGCTTGGCAGGAGAAGGGGTACGTGGCGGCTGCGGAGCGGAACGGGGAAATTGTGGAGGGCTTTGATTTGGGCAACAGCCCCATCGCGTACATCGACCGGGCGGAGGAGTTGAAAGGCCAAACCGTGGTCATCACCACCACCAACGGCACGAAGGCCATCGACATCGCCCGGAACAAGCGGACGGTGGTGATCGGCGCCCTGAACAACCTCGATGCCTTGAGCGCTTGGCTCATCGAGCGCCACGAAGACGTCCTCATCCTTGGCTCCGGCTGGAAGGACAAATTCAACCTCGAAGACACCATCTGCGGCGGCGCCATCGCCGATGCCCTCATCGAATCCGGCCGCTTCCGGGCCGACGAGGACAGCACCGTGGCGGGCAAGTTCATCTACCGTTCCGCCCGGGATAACATGTTCGCGTTTTTGAAGGCGTCCTCCCACCGCCGGCGGTTGCGGCGCCTCAATTTGAATGCGGATGTGAAATACTGCCTGACGCCCAACAACTTGACGACGATTCCCATCCTTCAGGACGGATTCTTGGTTAAGTTGCCGGTGCATGAAGGCGCTTCTGCATAAATCGCTCGCCCTGCTCGGGCTGTTCACCTTGGTGAGTTGGGGCTTCCCGGCGCACAAATGGGTGAACGCGACCGCCATCCACGCCCTTCCGCCCGAGCTCCACGGCTGGTTCAAGGTGCACCACGCGTGGTTGACCGAGCACGCCGTGGACGCCGACCGCCGGAAGCACACGATGGAAGGGGAAGCCGAGCGGCATTACATCGACTTCGACCGGTACCACCCGGACCTCGACACGTTGCGCGCGTGGTTCCCGATGCCATGGGGCGCGGCCTGCGACCGGTGGGGCGAGGAGGTGGTGCAGGAAAACGGCATCGCTCCGTGGAATGCGCAGTGGGCGTACCGGCGGTTGCAGGAAGCCTATGTGTCGGGGGAGGAGGAGCGCATTTTGCGGGCGGCAGCGGATTTGGGCCACTACATCGGGGACCTGCACGTGCCGCTGCATACGACCGAAAATTACGATGGGCAGCTGACGGATCAGCGCGGCATTCACGGCCTGTGGGAAGGCCAAATCCCCGAACAACACCGCGCCACGTACACCCTCACACCCCGCACGGCCCGCTACCGGCCCGACGCCGAAGCGGCCATCTGGTCCACGGTGTTCAGCAGCCACGCCGCCGTCGATTCCGTCCTCACCTTCGAACGCGCCGTCACCGACCGCTTCGACGAAGCCGCGAAGTACGCTTACGTGGAGCGCGGCCGGGTCCTCGACCGCCGCTATGCCCCCGACTTCTGTAGCGCCTACCACACCGCGCTCGACGGCATGGTGGAACGCCGCTTGCGCGCCTCCATCCAACTCACGGCCGACCTGTGGTACAGCGCTTGGCTCGAGGCCGGCGCTCCCCCACTCCCCGTGCCCCCGCCG
Source organism: uncultured Flavobacteriales bacterium (assembly GCA_965657495.1). Taxonomy (GTDB): domain Bacteria; phylum Bacteroidota; class Bacteroidia; order Flavobacteriales_D; family Sanyastnellaceae; genus JALQTD01. Next base: position 6,623 of record CBFHPD010000003.1, on the reverse strand, counting down.
CCCACCCGCTGGCAGCGCCTGCTCAAATGGATCACCGGATGAAGCAGCTCGTCTTGCTCGACGCCCTCCACAGCGGGTCCCACGCGGCATGGAGCCGTGGCCTCGCCGACGCCCTGCCCGCAGCCGGGTGGCAGGTCGAAGTGCACTCCCTCCCCGGCCGGCATTGGAAGTGGCGCATGCACGGGGCGGCTTGGTGGTTTGGATCGCGCCTTGCGGGGCCTCCGCCCGATGCCCTCGTTGTGACCGACATGCTCGATGCCGCCCGCCTGCGGGGCCACCTGCCCCCGGCGTGGCGCAGCACCCCGCTGGTCAGTTATTTCCACGAAAACCAAGTGACCTTTCCCTGGAAGTCGACCGAAGACCGTGACCAGCGCGTGGCCTACGCCTTCGCCAACATCCAGGCGGCTTGGGCTTCGGACGAAGTGTGGTTCAATTCGCAGCACCACCGCGAAGTGTTCCTCGCCGGGATTCCCGCTGTGTTGGAGCGGATGCCGGATGCGCGGCCGGAAGGCTTCCTCCCGCAACTCGAGGCCAAATTCCACGTCCTCCCCCCCGGCATCCACCTCCCCCCCGTGCCCGAAAACGCGCTCCAACGCCCGCTCCACCGCCCCGTGCGGCTGCTGTGGAACCACCGCTGGGCGCGCGACAAGCACCCCGAGCACTTCGTGGCCACCTGCAACGCCCTGCGGGAGCGGGGCACTCCATTCGAGGTGGACCTCCTCGGTCCCGGTCCCCGGACGGAAGATTCTCCCCTCCTCGAGTGGGCGCACGCGCACCCGGAACAGGTGGCATCGTCCGAGCCCGCTGCAGACCGCTCCGCCTATGCAGCGCGGTTGGCCGCGGCGGACGTCATCGCCCACGATCCGCTGCAGGAATACTTCGGCATCAGCGTGGTGGAAGCCCTGCACGCGGGTGTTTTGCCGGTGCTGCCCAAAGCCCATGCCTACCCGGAATACGCGTCGGCCTTCCCCTTCGCTCGCCACCCGAGGGAGGCCGCAGCCACCATCGGCCGCATCGCGCGCGCGCCGCAGCAGGCCGTGGCCGCCTGGCGCCAAACCGCCCACGAAAGCGCAGCCCGCTTTGCTTGGGACCGGATGCTGCCGGACTACGCCGCTGCCCTCGATCGCGTGACCGGCCTCGCTCAGTAACCCAGTGCCTCCACCAGTCCTTCCGGAGCACGCCGAGGCCGTCCGGTGGCTTCATCCACGAATACCAGGGTGGTGTTCGCCGTCACCGCCACATCGCCCGCCTCGTTGTAAATCGTGTAGGCGAACCGGATGCGCGCGGTCGGCCGCTCGGGCACGCAGGTCTCGATGCGGATGCATTCGTCGTAGCCCACCGGTTTTTGGTAAGCCAAATCCAGCCCAGTCACCGGCAGCAGAACGCCCTTTTCTTCCATCTCCCGGTAGTTCCAACCCAACGCACGCAAGCACTCCACGCGGGCCACTTCCAAGTAGGTCACAAACGCCCCGTGATACACCCGCTGCATCCGATCTGTTTCGGCATAACGCACCCTGATTTCCGTGATATGAACCATCCCATTGTTTACAATTCCGAAACCTTGTCCGCCGACGATGATTTCGACCAGGTGAGAAAAACATGAAAACCCCAAACATACACCATTCACATATTCAAAGCCTTACGTGGCGCGGCTTTCGACGAACACGCCATTTACACACACCAACAAGCGCTCACCCTGATATACCCCCTTTCAGAAGCTCTAAACATGTCTGAAAAAGCGAAAAGTCAAGGGGGATGAAATTTTTTTTTTCAAGACTTTATCAGAACCTTGCATCCCTCATTCAGAGCCACACTTTGAATGGGCATACAAGTCAGTCAAGTTACCTTTCAACAAGCCTCAAAAGCCACCACGCCATGAGCCAAAACCACGTGAACGTCTGGGAGAATTGCCTCGCTGTCATCAAGGACAACATCAGCGCTCAAGCGTTCAAAACGTGGTTCGCCCCGATCAAGCCCGTGAAGCTCGAAAACGAGGTGCTCACCATCCAAGTCCCCTCGCAGTTTTTTTACGAGTGGTTGGAAGAACATTACGTTCACCTCCTCAAGCGCACCATCCGGAAAGAACTCGGTGAAGACGCGCAATTGGAATACTCCATCATCATGGAGAACGCCCCCGCAGGACACAACGGGATGGCGTCATCGAGCCCCTACACAGTGAAAATGCCGGCGAGCAACCGCCAGTCCACCCGCAACCCGAACGTTTCCATGCCCATTCCCGCGGTGGAGACGCAGATCAAGAACCCATTCGTGATCCCGGGCTTGCGCAAGCTGAACATCGAGTCGAACCTCATCCCGAACCTGAATTTTGACAACCTCATTGAAGGAGAATGCAACCGGCTTGCGCGTTCTGCGGGACTCGCGGTGGCGAACAAGCCGGGAGGCACCGCCTTCAATCCGCTGCTGATTTATGGCGGCACCGGCTTGGGCAAAACCCACCTCGCCCACGCCATCGGGCTCGAAATCAAAGAGCGCAACCCGGAAAGCACCGTGCTGTATGTCGGATCGGAAAAGTTCACCCACCAATTCATCGATGCGGTCCGGAACAATTCGGTCAACGACTTCAGCCACTTCTACCAAATGATCGACGTCCTCATCATCGATGACGTCCAGTTCTTCAGCGGCAAGGAGAAGACCCAAGACGTGTTCTTCCACATCTTCAACCACTTACACCAAACCGGCAAGCAAATCATCCTGACCTCCGACAAGCCCCCCGTGGAAATGCAGGGCATGGAGCAGCGCTTGCTCAGCCGGTTCAAGTGGGGCCTGAGTGCGGACTTGCAAGTGCCTTCGCTCGAGACGCGGATGGCCATTTTGGAGAAGATGATGTATGCCAATGGCATTGAACTGCCGCGTGAGGTGGTGGAGTATTTGGCCTACAGCATCACCACGAACATCCGGGAACTGCAAGGTGCACTCATTTCGCTCATCGCCCACAGCAGCTTCAACAAGAAGGCAATCACGCTCGAGCTCGCGAAGCAAATGATCGACAAGTTTGTCAAGAACACTGCGCGCGAGGTGAGCATCGATTACATCCAAAAGGTGGTCTGCGACTACTTCGACCTGCCGATCGAGTTGCTCAAGTCGAAGACGCGGAAGCGGGAGATTGTGCAAGCGCGCCAAATCGCGATGTACTTCTCCAAGAAGATGACAAAGAGTTCCTTGGCGAACATCGGGCTGCACTGCGGCGGCAAGGACCACGCGACAGTGTTGCACGCCTGCCGCACGGTGAACAACCTCCAAGAGACCGACAAGCATTTTAGGAAGTACTTGGACGATTTGGAAAAGAAATTGGCCATTCACTGATAGCGTTTAGTTAGATGTTGGCAGCGGGACCTCGGATTGGGGTCCCGTTGTTGATTCAACCCGAAAATGATGTGACCATGCGTGTACTGGTGGTTTGTTTGGGCAACATTTGCCGGTCCCCCATCGGGGAGGGGCTGCTGCGGCACCAGGCCATGGTGCAGGGCGCCCGCGTGAAAGTGGATTCGGCCGGTACGAGCGGACACCACGCCGGCGAAGGGCCGGATCGGCGTTCGGTGGAAGTGATGCGGCGCAACGGGCACGACATCAGCGGGCAGCGGTCCGCCCAAGTCACGTTGAAGGACTTCGAGCGCTACGACCTGATGCTGGCCATGGACGCTGCGAACGTGGCGGATTTGGAGGCGATGGCGGAGCGCGTGCGGCAGCGGGACAGGACGCCCTGTCCGGTGGTTCGCTTCGATGAGGCGGCCGATGTGCCGGATCCGTATTATGGCGGGGCCGATGGCTTCGAGCACGTGTACGCCCAAATCAACGCCGCCGCCGCCCGTTGGGTCACCACCTGGAAACAACCGCAACCATGAGCACCCCTACCCTGCACCTCATTCCCAACACCTTGGGCAGCCGCACCCCGCACCTGGACTTGCCAGCCTCGGCCATCGAAGCCGTGGCGCACTGCACCCGGTTCATCGTGGAAAGCCAGTCGAGCTGGGGACGGCTGATGAACGACATCGATCCGGAGCGCCCCATCCGGGAGCTGGAGTACTTCCTGCTCAACGAGCACACCGACGACCAGGACTTGCTGGACTTGACGCGCTGGTTCCGGGGGAACGAGGACATCGGGCTGGTGAGCGATGCAGGATGCCCGGGGGTGGCGGACCCGGGGGCGCAGGCAGTGCGGATTGCGCACGCGTGTGGGTGGCGGGTGAAGCCGCACATCGGGCCGTCGTCCATCTTGTTGGCACTCATGGCCAGCGGACTCAACGGGCAGGCTTTTGCATTCAAGGGCTACCTGCCACGGGCGGGGAAGCACCGGGATCAGCGGTGGCGCGAGATGCGGGAAGGGCTGCAGCGCCGGCGCGAGACCCAGATTTTCATGGAGCCGCCTTATCGGAACGAAGCGGCGTTTGCGGAATGCTTGGACCGTTTGCCGCCAGACCAAACCCTGTGCGTCGCCGTCGAGCTGACGCTCGCATCCGAGTGGATCCGTTCCATGGCGGTCGAGGACTGGCGCGAGGAAATCAAGCGCAACGGCAAACCGGCCTTGAACAAACGGCCCTGCCTGTTCCTCATCGGCTGACCGCCGCCTCGAACACCACCGGCACGTGAGGCGGCAGGCCCCAAGCCGGAAGCCCTGCTGCCCCAAACGCCTCGCGGGCCGGGCAAACCAGCCGCCACTGCACCCCCGTGCCCCAACGCTCCACCGCCCGCCAAAAAGCCGGCAACAACTGATCTTCGTCCCCCCAGCGGACCTCGATTTCCAGCGAAGGACGGTCGTCCGTGCCCCCCCATGCCCACTGCTTCCAGCCGATGCGCAGCACCTCCCCGCTTGCGACGGGCGCAGCAGCGGAGGAGTCGATTGCGGTGCACCAGCACCCGCTTCCACGGGACAGCCGCAAGGCATCCGAACCGCCGAAACGGCCCGCCAACCACAACGAATCGGGGAAGCGCCCGGCCTCAACGGCGCGCCACACCGGGCCGTGCCACGCGGCCGAATCCCAGGCCTGGTGGACTTCGAAGGGCAGGTAGGTGCCGCCGAGGAGGACCTGGCCGGCGTCGCCCGTGCGGGCTTGGTGGAGGGGGACGGCAAGGTGGGTGAGGGTGTCGGTTTGGCCTGCTAGCGTGACCACCGCAGCCAGGGCTTCGCCCAATGTCGGGGCATCTGGCGCCCCCAGCCGCTCCAAGCGCAACGGCTCCGGCTGCGCGGCACACCCCGCACACAACAGCCCCACCCACACCGCACGCATCATGGCGCTTCGACCCGGTAATTCAAGTGAATGACCACATCCGGCGGCACCACCCCTTGGTACCCCGTCAGGCCCCACGCCATGTGCGCCGGCAACCACGCCTCCACCGAGTCCCCCACCCCGGTCAACCGGGCCAACTCATGGAACCCCGTGGGCACATCCGTCGCTTCCCACTTGAAAGCCATGCGGCGCGCGAAGCATACCGTGTCATCGGCCAACGCCACCCGCACATTCCACTGCACCCAATCCCCGCGTTCCAGCTCGGCCGACGGAGCGCCGCGTTCGATCCACTTCACCCGCATCCCCCCCGGGGCCTGTTCCCACCCCGCTCCGGACGCCACGGAATCGATGAGGGCCGACTGCAGGGCCAGCCGGGCGCGGTTGAACGCCTCAAGGTCCACCTCCTCGGTGCGGGGCGCAGCTTGCGGGTTGGACCAGCGCAATTGCTCCACCGCCCACCACCCGCCAGCCGCCAGCACGGCAGCGACGAGGAGGAATCCGGTGCCGCGCTTGCTCATATTTGGTAGTTCAGATCCGCGGCCACGCCCGGCAAGAGCGCCTCAAACTGCGCCGTCACCTCCTCCAACGTGGCGCCATCCACCGCGCCTCCCGAAGCGTTGTGGTGCCCGCCGCCATTGAAATGGGCCGCCGCCACTTCGCGCACACTGAACGTCCCGCGGCTCCGCAAACTCAGCTTGATGCGCCCGTCGTGGGACTCGTGGATGAAGGCCGCGAAGTTCACGCCCTCGATGCTCAGGGCTTGGTTGACGAGCCCTTCGGTATCGCCCGACCGGTAATGGAAACGGCGCAATTCCTCTTGGCTCAAGGCGATGAGGGCGGCGTGGTATTCAGGCCAAACCAGCAGCTTCTCGCTCAAGGCGTACCCCACCAGCCGCAGCCGGTGCACTTGGTTCGTGTCGTACACGCGGGAATGGATGACCGCGTGGTCCACCCCCGCCTCGATCAAGTGGGCGGCAATGCGGTGGGTGTCCGGCGTCACCGATGGGAACCGGAACGAACCGCTGTCGGTCATGATGCCGGTGTACAAACACGCGCCCGTAGCCGCCGACAGGGAGTCCGCCTCGCCCCGTGCCTCGATCCACCCGTAAATGAGCTCGGCCGTGCTGCATCGGGCCGTGTCCGACCAAGTGATGGCGGCGAAGTCGCTGGGATGTTGGTGGTGGTCGATCATGACCTTGGGGGCCGGCGACGCCTCGAGCAGCGGCGCGAGGGCGCCCGTGCGCGACAATTCGTTGTAGTCGAGGCAGAAAATGACGTTGGCGGCCGCTATGGCTTTGGCCACCTCGTCTGCTTGCGTCTCGTGAAGCAGCACCCCTTCATGGCCGGGCAGCCAATGCAGGAAGGCGGGGTAATGGT
>CBFHPD010000002.1:0-8332 GCA_965657495.1 uncultured Flavobacteriales bacterium | reverse complement strand
AGAAGCCGCCCTCGATCAGCCGGCGAGCGGGTGGATGCAATCGGGCGGGAAAGCCGGTCGACACACCGAGCACATGGGGTATTTGTTGGCGGAGATGCAGAGCTTGGCCCGCAAGCATCCGGGGGTGACATGGTAGAACAGGCCATCTGGAAGCGGCTGGAAGCGGTCGTGGACCCGGAATTGCCCTTTTTGAATGTGGTGGAAATGGGCATGGTCCGCGAAGTGGCGCAGGCTGGAGATGGCAGCTGGACCGTGCGGATCACCCCCACCTACTCGGGATGCCCCGCCACCGATGTCATCATGCAGGACATCCAACAGGTGCTCGCAGCCACCCACCCCGACGCGCGGGTGGAAGTGGTGCATCACCCAGCTTGGACCACCGACTGGATCGGAGAAGTTGCCCGGGCAAAGATGGCTGCGAACGGCATCGCCCCGCCCATCGGCTCGCACGCCGACAAGTCGTTCCTACTCGGCAAATCCGAATCCGTCCCGTGCCCGCGCTGCCAAAGCACGGACACCCGCTTGGTGAGCGCCTTCGGATCCACGGCGTGCAAAGCTCATTACACCTGCAACACCTGTTTGGAGCCGTTCGATCACTTCAAGTGCTTCTGACCCTCATTCCGCATCCAACACCGTGAATTGCTGCTCGAACAAGTTGGTGTAAATCCCCTTGCTGTCGAGCAGCTCCTTGTGCGTTCCTTGCTCGACCAGCGCCCCGGCGTCAAACACAAAAATCACATTCGCTTCTTGCACCGTGCTCAAGCGGTGGGCGACGACGAGGCTGGTTCGGCTTTGGGTGATGCGGCGGGTGGCCGCTTGGATCAACCGCTCGCTCTCCGAATCAATGGAAGACGTGGCTTCATCCAATACCAGCACCGCCGGTTTGGCCACGTATGCCCGCATGAACGCAATGAGCTGACGCTGTCCCACCGACAAGGACGCCCCGCGCTCCCGCACCTCCGTATCCCACTGTTGGGGCAATTGCGCGATGAACCCGTCCGCCCCCACGGCGCGCGCGGCCTCCTCGAGCGCCTCATCCGACACGTTGGCATCGTACAGGCTCACGTTGTTGCGCAACGTGTCGGAGAAAAGGAACACATCCTGTGAAACCAGTCCCACACGGCTCCGCAACACATCGAGCGGAATGTCCTTCAAATCCACCCCATCGATGGTGATCCGACCGCGCTGCGGCTCGTAAAACCGCGAGATGAGCGAGATGACCGTGGACTTGCCAGCGCCCGTGGCCCCGACGAATGCCACTGTGCTGCCCGGTGCAATCGTGAAACTCACGTCGCGCAGCACCCAGTCCTCGTCCTTGTAGGCGAACCAAACCCCCTCAAAAACGATCTCCGCGCGGAAAGGCACGGACGCCTCCTGACCTTCGTCCGGCATCTCGTCCTCCCTGCGCAGCAGTTTGAACACCCGTTCGGAGTTGACAATGCCCATTTGCAGAACGTTGAATCGGTCGGCCAACTGGCGGATGGGCCGGTACAGCATGAACACATACAGGATGAACTGCAGCAGCATGCCCAACGTCATGCGCTCTTCCACCACGTCCCCGAGCCCCAGCCAGAGGAGCAAGGCCACGCTCGAGGCGCTCAGCAATTCCACCAGCGGAAAAAACACGCTGAACGCCCAGATGCTGCGGATGTTGGCCGCCCGGTGCGCGCCATTGAGTTCACTGAAGCGCGCGGCCTCGCGGTCTTCGCGATTGAACGCTTGGACGATGTGCATCCCCGTTACGTGCTCTTGCACGAATTCGTTCATGCGCGACACCTGGTTGCGGACGTCCACGAAGGCTTTTTTGATCGCCTTTTGAAAGATGCGGGTGGCCCAAATCAGCACCGGAATCGGGGCCAAAGCCAACAACGCCCATTGCCAGTCGAGCCAGAACATCGCCCCGATGACCACCGTCAATGCCAACAAGTCGCCGACGGCATTCAGGATGCCGTTGGAGAACACGTTGCTGATGCCATCGATGTCGCTCACATGCCGGGTCACCAAGGTGCCTACCGGGGTGGTGTCGTAGAAAGGGAGCTTGAACGGCATCACTTTGCGGAAGAGTTTGGTCCGCAAATCCAACGAAACCGACTCCGCCACCCAATTCGCCAAATACGTCACCCGGTACTGCAGCAGCGCCTCCACCACCAAAACGCCCACCACCGCAAGGAAAACCGCCAACAGCCCCTCGGCATCCCCCCCCGCTATTTCCACGTCCACCGCCCGGCGAATCAAGGCCGGCCGGACCCAAATCAAGCCGCTCAACAGCAGCACCAGCCCCCCCGTAAAGACAAACCTGCGGCGGTACGGAGCCGCCTGACGGAGCAAAAGCCCGAGCAATTCCCGGTCAAACACCTTCCCCGCTCGTTTCGAATCGCTCATGCCGCAAAGTTACGCGCCGAGCCCACCCGCAGGGGCCTTCCGCTGCCAAAGTTCTTCCGGGTAAACGACGTGGCTGAGGTACAGTCCGTCGGAAGGAGCCGACTTGCCTGCGGCCGATCGGTCCCCCGAGGCCAACACCCGCTCCACATCCTCCGGGGCGCGCTTGCCGACGCCGACCTCGAGCAAGGTGCCCATGACGGCGCGGACCATGTTGCGCAAGAAGCGGTCCGCAGCAATGTCCAACCGGTACTGGGTGGCTCCCACCTGCGTGAACGTGCACCGCCGCACGTCGCACAACGTGGTTTGCGCCCCGCCCCCCGCTTTGCAAAACGCAGCGAAATCACCTTGGCGCACCAAGCGCGACGCCGCCTGCTGCATGGCTCCTACCTCCAGCGGGTGGTAAATGCGGGTGGAACGTCCGTTCAAGAACGGATCTTTTGCGGCGTGCAACCAGTACGTGTACCCCCGCTCCTTTGCGCTGAATCGAGCGTGGGCATTGGGCGCAACCGGTGCCATGGTGTGGATGGCCACCTCGGGCGGCAGCACTCCGTTCAACTTGTGCACCAACCGGTCCCAATCCGGAAGCCGATCCGTCCCCACGGGATTGGAACTGAATTGCACGTGTGCCACATAGTAGGCGGCGTGCACGCCCGTATCGGTGCGGCCGCACCCGACAACGGCTACTTGCTGCCGGGTGAGCCGCTCGAGCGCTTCCTCCAAGACCTGCTGCACGGAAATGCTGTGGGGTTGGCGCTGCCAACCGTGAAAAGGCCGGCCGTCGTAGGCCAGTTCAAAGAAAACCCGCAGTGGTTCACTCATGGGGCGAAGATAAAACACCCCGGCACGAGGCGGTGGCGCCGTGCCGGGGTGTTCCGTTGGGGCCGGGTGGGGTTATGCCCAAGAAGCGATGGACTCGCTCTTGTACTCCCCTGCGAACAATTTGGCCTTGACCTTTTTGAACGTCTCAATGGTGTATGCCACATCCTCCAGCGTGTGGACGGCGGTAGGAATGAGGCGCAACATGATGGTGTCCTTCGGAACGACCGGGTACACCACGATCGAGCAGAAAATGCCGTAGTTCTCGCGCAAATCGAGGGTCAAGTTGGTGGCTTCACCCAAGCCACCGGACAAGAACACCGGAGTCACGCACGAATTCGTCACACCGATGTTGAATCCTTCCTCCTTCAATCCCTCTTGCAACGCCGTGGCGATTTCCCACAACTTCGCTTTGTGCTCGGGTTGGGTCCGCATCATCTCGAGGCGCTTTTGGGCACCGATGACGATGGGCATGGGGAGCGATTTGGCGAACGTTTGCGAACGCATGTTGTAGCGGAGGTAATCGATGACATCCTCGTCACCGGCGACAAATGCGCCGATGGTGGCCATCGCCTTGGCGAAGGTGCCGAAGTACACGTCGATTTGGTCCTGAACGCCTTGGGCATCGCCTGCGCCACGGCCGTTTTCTCCCACTGTGCCAAAGCCGTGAGCGTCGTCCACGAACAAGCGGAACTGGTATTCCTCTTTATAGGCGCAAATTTCTGCGAGCTTGCCTTGGTCACCGGCCATGCCAAATACGCCTTCCGTGACGACCAAAATGCCGCCGCCCGTCTGCTTGCACAGCTCACGCGCCCGGTCGAGCTGCTTCTTGAAGCTCGCCATGTCGTTGTGTTGGAAGACGAAACGCTTGCCCTGGTGCAACCGGACGCCATCCACCATGCAGGCATGCGACTCGCTGTCGTACACGATGACATCGTGCCGGCTGACGAGCGCCTCGATGGCGGATTGGCAACCTTGGTAGCCGTAGTTGAGCAGGAAGGCGTCTTCCTTTTGCATGAAATCGGCCAGTTGCTCTTCCAGCAGTTCGTGCTGGGACGTTTGGCCTGACATCATGCGTGCACCCATGGGATAACCCATGCCCCATTGCGCGGCAGCGTCTGCATCCACCTTCCGGACATCCGGATGGTTCGACAAACCGAGGTAGTTGTTGATGGACCAAACCAGCACTTCCTTTCCACGGAACATCATGCGGTTGGAGATATCGCCTTCCAACTTGGGGAAGGTAAAGTACCCGTGGCTCTCGCGGGCGTGTTGGCCCAGTGGGCCCCGATCCTTGCGGATGCGATCAAAAATGTCCAAAAGCTAGCGATTTTGAGGGCGCAAAGATAATCAACCGAGCGAAAACTCAAAGCCCTAAAAATCAAATCAATCGGATGTTAATCCTTCCCAATCCCGTGCATTGTTCACAAGTCGCCCCTTCCCTTTCACCGCAGTGAACTAAATTCGCGGCCGATGGAGGTATGCAAGAAACAACGAGCGGGACACGCCTTCGCAGCACTGAGCGCTTTGCTATTGCTGTGGGGGGCTGCGGGGTGCAACGGATACAACGAGGTGTTGAAGAGCACTGACTCGGACTATAAACTCGAGCGGGCCATCGGCTTCATCGACTCGAGCCAGTGCTACGGGGCCTTGATGGTGCTCGAGGATTTGATGAACTTGACCCGAGGCACTTCGCAGGGGCGGGAAGTGCAGTACCACCATGCGCGGGCCCAGGACTGCTTGGGCGATTACTATTTGGCCCGCTACTACTACAAGCAGTTCGCGCGGACCTATCCGGATGATGCGCGGAGTGAGCAGGCGCAGTTTGAAGCCGCGATGTGCAGCTACCGGTTGAGTCCGGATCCCAGTTTGGACCAAACCGAAACCCGCACCGCCATCGAGGAACTCCAGCTGTTCATGGACCGCTACCCGGGCAGCCCGCTGCGCGACTCCTGCCAGACCCTCATCGGCAACCTCCGCAACAAACTCGAGCGCAAGTCCTACGAAACCGCACGGCTGTACCACCGCACCGAGCAATACAAGAGCGCGACCATCGCATTGCGGCAAGCCCTGAAGGATTACCCGGACAGCCCCTACCGCGAAGAAATGCAGTGGCTCATCATCGACAGCCACTTCCAGTACGCTCAACAGAGTACCGAACGACGAAAGTTGGAACGATACAACGAAGCTATTGAAGCTTTTCTTAGCTTTGTGGCCCGATATCCGGAAAGCCGGTTCATGCCCCGGGCACAGCGCATCTACGATGCGAGTGTTCAGGAAGTGGCGCGGTTGACGGAATCGACACCATCAGAAAGCCTATGAATTTCAAAAGCATCAAAGCCGAGCGCACCACAGAAACGCGCGACACGTTGGCCTTGGAGAACTCCGGGTCCGGCAACTTGTTCGAGACCATCGTGGCCTTGAGCTCGCGGAGCAACCAGATTTCGGTGGAATTGAAAAAGGAGCTGTCGGCGAAGTTGGAGGAGTTCATCACCCCCACGGATTCGCTGGAGGAGGTGTTCGAGAACCGCGAGCAAATTGAGATCTCGAAGTTTTACGAGCGCCTTCCCAAGCCACACAGCATTGCCATTGCCGAGATGCGTGAAGGCATGCTTGCCATTGAGAAGCCCGTTCCTGAGCTGCCGGAGGTGACTCCTGTTGAGAAGCCGGAGGCCGCGGACGTGGCAGAGGCGTGAGGCCACCTTCCGGGCCATGGTGCACGGTCGCAAGATTTTATTGGGCGTAACGGGAAGCATCGCTGCCTTCAAGGCGGTCTTCTTGGCGCGGGAATTGATTCGACGCGGAGCTGAGGTCCGGGTGGTGATGACAGCGGCTGCCACGGAATTCGTGGGGCCGTTGACGTTTGCGACCCTGACGAACCACCGGGTTTATTCTGATTTCACCGAAGATGCGGACCAAGGCACGTGGACGAATCACGTGGATTTGGGACTCTGGGCGGACTTGTTCGTGGTTGCACCGGCGACGGCTGAAACCCTTTCTGCCTTCGCAACTGGCCGCTGCGGCAATTTCCTTCAGGCGGTTTTCTTGTCAAGCCGTTGCGACGTCCTCGTGGCGCCCGCGATGGATTTGGACATGTTCAGCCACGCGGCGACGCAGGGCAACTTGGCCCTCCTCAAAGAGCGCGGCATCGCGATTGTGGAGCCGGCCTCGGGGCCATTGGCCAGTGGGTTGGAAGGCAAGGGGCGCATGGAAGAGCCAGAAGCGATTGCCGATGCCGTGGAGGCGTATTTTACAGAGCGGGCACCCATGCAGGGCGCACGCGTGCTCATTACGGCGGGCCCCACGCACGAGCCCATCGACGCGGTGCGGTTCATCGGCAACCGGAGTTCCGGCAAGATGGGCGTGGCTTTGGCGGAGGCCTTCATTGAACAAGGCGCAGCGGTGACGCTGTTGCTCGGACCTGCTGCCGTTGCGCCACCGGCCGGATGCGCTGAGCTTGTGCGCTTTGAGACCGCCGCTGAATTGGCCGAAGCGGTGCAACATCGGTGGAAGGAAATGGACATCGGAGTGGCGGCGGCGGCGGTGGCGGATGCGCGGCCGGTCGCACCGTCTGCTGTCAAATTGCACCGCGCAGATTTGCCTCAAGCCATTGCCCTGGAACCCACACCGGATGTGCTGGCTTTCATGGGGGCCAATAAGGCCGACCACCAACGGCTCATCGGCTTTGCCCTCGAAACCGATGACGGCCGAGCGAGCGCAGGGTCGAAGTTCGAGCGCAAGCGCCTCGATGCCATTGTCTTGAACACCCTCTTAGACGACGGCGCTGGATTTCAGACCGACACCAACAAAGTTTCCGTGTTCGACGGCACCAATTGGCATACATTTGAGTTAAAGTCCAAGGCCGAAGTGGCCAAAGACCTCGTTCAATTCATCCAGCACCTGTGACCTTGCACATGAAGTCCTTCATTTCATCGACCTATGCCGCGCTCGCTTTGTGCGCTGCGCTTGCATTTCCTGCGTTCAACCACGCGCAAGAGTTGAATTGCCAGGTGGAAGTGATTGCTCCGCAAATCTCGAACATCGAAGCCTCCATTTTTGAAAGCCTCGAAGAACGCATCGCTGAATTTGTGAACGGACGGAAATGGACTTCGGACAACTTCCGCCTGGAGGAGCGCATCGAATGCACCATGCAGATCACCATTTCCGATGCCCCATCTCCGACTTCATTCAAAGGCAACATCCAAGTTCAGAGTTCTCGCCCAGTCTACAACTCGGACTACAAGACGCCCATGTTGCTCGTAAACGACAACGACTTTGAAATCACGTGGGACGGTGCCTCAACCATACAGTTCAGCCCGGGTCAGCACCGCGATAACTTGTCCTCCATCCTCGCCTACTACGCCTACATGATCTTGGGCATGGATTACGACAGCATGGCCCTCGACGGTGGAACGGATTTTTACGTCCAAGCCCAAACCATCGTCGCCAACGCACAGAGCACGGGCTCTTCCGGATGGAAAGCCGGCCAAAACCAACAAAACCGCTACTGGCTCGTGGAGAACATGCTCTCCCAGACCTTCAAGCCGGTCCGGAATTGCCTCTACAACTACCACCGGCTGGGACTGGACAGGTTGTACGACGATCTCGAGCGTGGACGGTTGAACATGGCAGATGCCTTGATTGAAATGCGCGCCACCCACCGGATTCGCCCTTCATCTTACAACTTGCAGCTGTTTTTTCTCGCCAAGTCCGATGAAATCCTGAAAGTCTTTACCCCTGCACCGGATGTTGAGAAAACCCGCCTGTTGCCAGTCTTGAAGCAAATGGATCCAGGCAACATCAGCAAGTACGACAGCATCTTAGGCTGAGCTATGTTAACGGGGTTGCGGATCGAAGGGTATGCCCTCATTGAATCGTTGGAGATTGAGTGGCAAGAGGGGCTCACCGCCTTAACGGGCGAGACGGGTTCAGGCAAGAGCATTGTGTTGGGCGCATTGGGACTGGCATTGGGGGACCGCGCGGACACGTCCGTATTGCGCACAGGGGCCCCCAAGTGCATCGTCGAAGCAACGTTCCATTCGGATCAATCAGCGTGGCTCGAAGCGCACGAATTGGATGAGGAACCGGAATTGCACCTGCGGCGGGAAATCTCCGCCAAGGGGCGCTCCCGGGC
>CBFHPD010000001.1:0-6876 GCA_965657495.1 uncultured Flavobacteriales bacterium | reverse complement strand
GGCGTGACCTGGAAGCGGATCATCTCGAACTACTACTCGCCGAGCGGCCAGTATGATTGGCCGGTGCCGAACAACGCGGGCACGGACTGCCTCGTAAAAGTGACCGACACCGAGAACGGCGAAGTCGTGGACGTGAGCGACGCGCCGTTCACCATTGGCGCCGCAGCTCCGCGCGTGACGTTCCCCAACGGCGGGGAAGGCTGGTTCGCGGGCACCGAACATGACATCCAGTGGGTGTCGAACTTCATGACGGGCAGCGTGGTGGCGCTGAGCTACTCGCTGGACGGCGGCGCGACCTGGACGGCCATCACGAACACGGAGAACGACGGCAGCTACACGTGGCTCCTGCCGAGCACGGCTTCGACGACGGCCCGCGTGAAGGTGGCCACCGTAGGCGTGCCCGGCCAGGAAGACGTGAGCGACGAAGACTTCACCATCCTCCCGCACATCACGGTGACGAGCCCGAACGGCGGGGAGGAGCTGGACGGCTGCGCTTCCACCACGATCCAGTGGCAAGCGGGCGGCACGAGCGGCACCTACGCCATCGACCTGAGCCAGGACGGCGGGGCGACGTGGACGAACCTGACGACGAGCGCTTCCGGCACGAGCTGGAACTGGTCGGTCATCACGAACGAAACGACAGCCGACGCGAGGATCCGCGTAACCGACACCCAGGACGCCACGAAGGCCGACGTAAGCGACGCAGCGTTTGACCTGCTGAAGACGGAGGACGTCGTGATGTTGTCGCCGAATGGGGGGGAGGTTTGGAATGCGCAGGAGGTGCGGCCGTTGAATTACATCAAGAGTGCGGTGGTGGGCAGTGTGAATTTGGCCTACAGCCTCGATGCGGGTGAAAACTGGACCACGATTGCGACAAGCCAAACCGATGGCGCCTACACCTGGACGGTGCCGAATGCGCCGAGTGAGCAGGCTTTCGTGCGCGTGCAAGACCAAAGCGTGAGCTGCCGCAACGACCTCAACGACGTCGCCTTCACCATCGTTTCGGAAGTGACCGTCAACGAGCCCAACGGCGGCGAGCTTTACCAAGCGACCGTGATGCCGGCGGCCTTCGGCGGGGTGTACCTGATGGACAACGGGACGGTGACGACCGATGGCGGGCGGTTCTACGATTCCGGCGGTCCACAGGGCAATGCTTCGAACACGAATTACACGAAATATTTTTGGCCAGCGACCAGCACGAATGAGCTCAAGCTGACCTTCACGCGCCTCGAGCTGTACGACGGCTACAGCAACTACGACGACCGGCTCTACGTGTACGACGCGACGACGAACCAGCTGCTGCTCAACCTGCAGGGCAGCTATTCGAACGCCAGCTTGCATACGAATCCCGTGACCGCGCAAGGGCAGGGGCTGAAGGTTGTGTTCCAAAACGAAACCGGCTACAACGGCACGGCTTCCGGCTGGGACGCCAACCTCGAGTCGGTGGACGTCCTGAACGTGGACACGACCCTCCCGATCGACTGGGACGTGGCCGGCACCTCGAAGGAGTTCCACCTCGACTATTCGGTGAACGGCGGCCTGACCTGGACGCGCATCGTGTCGAATTACTACTCGCCGACGGGCCACTACGAATGGGCCGTGCCCAACGCGCCCTCGGCCGCCTGCAAGGTCCGGGTGGTCGACACGGACAACGGCGCCATCCTCGACGAGAGCGACTACGCCTTCACCATCGTGGCCGGAACGCCCGCCATCGCCATCACCCACCCGAACAACGCCGCCACCGTCCACATCGGATCGGTGGAGGAAGTGACCTGGGAAAGCCAGTTCCTCTCTACGGCCTATGTCGCCATCGATTACTCGGTGGACAACGGCTCGACGTGGCAAGTGGTGACCGCGAGCACCCTCAACGACGGCACGTTCGAATGGCTCGTGCCCAACGCGCCGACCTCACTCGCCCTCTTGCGCATCCGCGACGCCGGCAACAACGCCATCGCGGACATCAGCGACATCGGCTTCACCATCGCCCCGCCCATCGCGCTCCAAACCCAAAACACCCTCGCAGCCGACTACCGTTCCTGCACCTACACGAACATCGACTGGTTCGCGGGCGGCACGAGCGGCGTGTACGATTTGAAGTACTCGACGGACGGGGGGGAGACGTGGACGGCGATCGCCAGCAACTACAGCAACTCGGCGCCCTTCATTTCGTACAACTGGCTGATTCCCAACACGCCGACGAGCCAAGCGCTCGTGAAGGTGGAGGACGCGAACGCGCCTTCGAAGGTGGACGTGAGCGAGAACGTGTTCACGATCAGTCCCACCGTCGAGTTGACGAGCTTCACGTACGGAGGGGTTGCGACGGCGGGGAGCGAAGTGGCGATTACGTGGAATGACACGCTGACGAGCAACTATTGGGATTTGGCCTACAGCCTGGATGCGGGCGACAGCTGGACGAGCGTGGTCCAAAACCAGTACACGCTGAGCGGCAGCTACCTCTGGACGGTGCCTTTCAACAGCTCGGCCTTCGCCATGGTCCGCGTGGAGGACGCCAACAACGCGTGCAAATCCTCGCAATCGGTGCTGCCCTTCGACCTGTCGGCCTACGAGCCGACCATTGCGGTGACGTATCCGAACGGGGGCGAAAGCTTCACCGGCTGCTCCGAGGTCACCATCGCCTGGGAAGACGATTCGCCCAACACGGCCTACAACTTGGAATACCGGCCCACCCCGCAGTCGGCGTGGGTGTCCATCGCTTCCAACGTGCAAGCGCCCGACCGCACATACGCGTGGACCCTGCCGAACGCGCCCATGGCGCAGGCCACCGTGCGGGTGCGCGACTACGGGAACTCGAACAATTACGACGTGTCGGATTGGGATTTCGAGACGACGGCCGGGGTGGACGTGGCGATCGCGAGTTCGACGGGGTCGTTCGATGCGTGTTCGGGCGATGCGCTCGTGCTGACGGCGACGGGCGCGGCGGACTGGCTGTGGTCGGACGGGACGACCGGGGCGGCGCTCGAGGTGGCGGCTTCGGGGGTGTACGAGGTGACAGGGACGACGGGCGGCTGCACGGGCACGGCCTCGGTGGAGGTGGAGGTGGCGCCGACGCCGCCGGCCCCCGTGGTGGCATTCGACGGGCCGTCGGTGGTGTGCGAGGGCGAAACGGTGACGCTCACCGCGACCTCCGGCGCGGGCACCTTGTACTGGCCGGAGCTCGGCGTGGGCGCGGCCTCGGTGGTCGTATCGGCGGCCGGGGACTACCATGCGACGGCGACCCTCGGCGGCTGCGCGGCGACTTCGGACGCGGTGACGGTGGAGGTGCTGCCGGTGCCGACCTTGAACGGGCTGGCGACGAACAGCCCCGTCTTTGAAGGGAACGCCCTGCAGCTCGCGGTCAGCGCGAGCGCGGGGGCAAGCGTGTCGTGGACCGGCCCGACCGACTTCACGGCCAGCACGGCCAACGTCACGCTCGAACCGGCGACGGAGGCCATGACCGGGGTGTACGCCGTGGTGGCGGAGGCCTTCGGGTGCGCGGCGGATACGCTCTATGCTTCGGTGGAAGTGTGGGCGGTGACGGGCGGCAACGGCGGGTTGAGCGGTCTAGTCAGCACGCCGGGGGGCTTCCCGGTTGAGGGCGCGGTGGTGACGGCGGAATCGGCGGCTTCGGGCTTGACGAGCGCGGCAACGTCCGACGAAAACGGTACTTATGCTTTGGCCCTGAATGCAGGCAGCAGCTACTGGGTGAGCGCGGCGAAAGCGGCGGATGATCCGCTCGACAACGGGGTGACGACGCTTGACATCCTGCTGGCCCAAGGCCACATCCTCGGGGCGCCGTTGCTGACGTCGCCGTGGGCGGTGCTGGCGGCCGATGTGAACGGAAGCGGCGGCGTGACGACCCTGGACTTGTTGCTCATGCAGCAGGCCATCCTGCAGGTGGTCGAGACGTACCCGGGCGTGGACGATTGGGCGATGTACCCGGCGGATGCGGGGTTCGCGGATCCGCTGCAGCCGTGGGATGCGTTTGGCGAAACGCTGATTGCCTCGCTCGAAGATGGGATGGTGGCGCCGTTTACGGCCGTCAAGCGCGGCGACGTGAACGGGTCGTGGGCGCCGATGGGCGGCATGCCGGTGAACGAGCTCGACTTGCCGCTCGGCGCTTCGGCGACGTTGACGGAGGAGGGGCTTTGGAAGGTGGAGGTCTTCACGGCGGCTGCGGAGGCGCTCGCGGGCTTGCAGTTTGCGCTGACGTGGCCGGAGGAGGCTGAGCTGGTGGATTGGGCGCTGGCGGGGGCGGAGATGCGGACGAATGCGGACCGCCACGCGGCGGGCGTGTTCCCGTTCCAGTTTGCGGCGGCCGATGGGGCGGCGGTGAACTTCCCGGCGGGCGAGGCCTTCGCGACGTTGTGGTTGGACGCGCCGTCCCTCGATGGGTTGGCGTTGACGGGGGCTGTGCCGGGCGAGGCGTGTGCGGGCGATTTGTCCGTGAGCCGGCCGGTGCTCGAGGCAGTGACGGTAGTGGAGGTCGCGGAGTTGGCGGACCAAACCCCGATCGCCGTCTACCCGAACCCCGTTTCCGGTCCCTTCACCATCCAAGGCCCGCAAGGCGTGACCGACCTGGTGCTGCTCGATGCGGCCGGTCGCCGGGTGGACGTGCAGTGGCGCGCCGCCGGTCCGGGCCGCTGGTCCGTTGAGGCCCTGCCGGCGAGCGGATTCTACGTGGTGCGCCTCGTGGCGGGTGGTGCGACTTCCTCCACCCGAATCGTGGTGATGCAATGAGGCAGTTCGTGCTGATCCTCCTGCTCGGTGCGGCCTGCGGGGCGTCCGCCCAAGGGCTGGCCTTGCTGGCCTCGCCGGTCGGTCAGCCCCTCACGGTGACGGCGGGTGCGGCCGGTTTTCCGGCGGTGCTGTCGGGCCAAGGCTCGGTGCAGTTCGATGCGGCGGTGCTGGATTTGGACAGCATCACCCTCGGCGGCTGGCCCTCCATGAACGTGTCGGCCGGCACCCCCGGCAGCGTGGCCTTCTCCTGGTTCGACCCGGCCCTCACCGGTGCCACGCCGCCCGCGACGTTGTTCACCCTGCACTTCAGCTGGGCCGACTCGACCGCCCTGTCCACCCCGGTGGCCTTCGCGCCTGCGCCCACCCCGATGGAATGGATCGGCCTCGGCTTCACCGAAATCGTGCCCGTGCTGGGGGCGGCGGCGGTGGCCGAAAGCGGCTGGACCCCGCCCGACAACGGCGGCGGCAGCGACCCGGATGCCGTGGCCTTCGCCATCGACTCGGTGGAGGTGGTGCCGGGCGAGCCGCTCGTCCTGGCGCTCAGCGCCGAGGGGTTCGACGGCGTGCTCGGTTGGCAGGGCTCCCTGACCTTCCCGGCCGGGCTCACTCCCGTCGCCGTCGATGGCCTGACCGGCGTCCAGTGGTCGCCGTCCCCGGGCGGCCTGAGCTTCAGCTGGTTCGCCACCGACTTGCAGCCCGTCACCGTGCCCGATGGGGAGGCGGTGTTGTCCGTGACGTGCGAAGTCGATGCCACGGGTGCCCTGCCCATCGCTTGGTCGGATGTGCCGGTGGTGCGGGAGGTCATCGGAGCGAGCGGTGCGGTGGTGCCGGCGACGTATGGTGGGGTGGAACTTGCGGTGGAGGAGGCTCCGACGCCTGAGGCGGTGTTGGATTGGGGCGAAGTGACCGGTGCGCCGGGCGAGGCCATTCACCTGCCGTTGTATGCGACGTTGAGTGATCCGTTGGCTTCGGCCCAAATGTCCTGGTCGCTGCCCGGGCTCACCATCCTTTCCATCTCCTCGCCGTCGCTCCCGGGCTTCGGCAGTTCGAATTGGAGCGCGGTGGGGGAGGTGGTCACGGCGGTTTGGTACGATCCCACCTTGGCGGGCGTTTCGGGCGATTCCTTGGTGCTGCTCGAAGTCACCGCGACCACCGAGGTCGAGGGCAGCTACCCGACAACATGGCAGGGAGCGGCGGAGCTGGCCACGCCCGCGGGCACGTTGTTCGACGTGGAGCAAGCCGAGGGCGCCATCGACGTGGCCACTCCCACTGCGGCTTTCCACCTCGTGGGGGCATGGGAGGCGGGCACGTTGACGGTGGACGTGGTGGCGACGCAGCCCGTGAACGCCTTGTCTTTCCAGGCCGCCCTCGCATTTGATCCCGCTGAATTGCAATTCACGGCGGCTGCCGCGGGCGGTTTGACCGGGTTTTCAGCCGCGAATGCGGTGGAAAGTGCGCCGGGCACGCTGGCGATGTCGTGGTTCGATCCGACCTTGAATGGGGTGGGGCTGGATTTGGGCCAAACCGCGTGTACCCTCACCTTCGAGGTCATCGGCTCCTCCGATTCCACCACCCTCGAGCTCGGCGTCCCGGCCCTTCCCTACGAGGTCATCGGTCCCGGCCTCGTCCCTTACGCAGTCGCCCCCACCGCTGCCACCTTCGCCATCCAACCCGGCGCTTGCTCTGCCGACGTGGACGGCGATTGCACCGTCGACCTGCGCGACCTATTGCAGTTC
This sequence comes from uncultured Flavobacteriales bacterium, assembly GCA_965657495.1. GTDB lineage: Bacteria > Bacteroidota > Bacteroidia > Flavobacteriales_D > Sanyastnellaceae > JALQTD01. The sequence continues at coordinate 403 of CBFHPD010000001.1, read as the reverse complement.
CTGACCTATTTCGGTTGCATCGGCGACTGCCCCGGCGACTTCAATGGCGACGGCATCGTTTCGCTCACCGACTTCATGGTCCTGCTTTCGGGCTTCGGCACGGAGGGCTGTTGCGGTTGAAGTTGAGACGACAATCCTATTATGCTCACTTCATCAGGGGATGACGATTGATATTGCCTGGTCTCTCCCGTGTTCAATTCCGAATGCACCGCACAGACATCCCGGAGCGAGGGGAGGCGGAAATATTCCAAACAATATCGCTTGAATTGAGTTTACATCGATGGGCGTAATTGCCGGCTCGCGTGGAACTCCAAAAGTGGCCTTCGTGACCGACTTCGAAGTACCCTCCGAAAAACGCGCGCGCGCCTCCCGGTACGCCCGAAAAACCGGAGGTGTTACTACC